>CAZMPA010000006.1:19818-20989 GCA_964567915.1 uncultured Isosphaeraceae bacterium
GGGCGGGGGCCGCCGCCGCGGCGATGGCAGCGGCGTCATCGGCCGTCGGCGCCAACGGCTTCTCAATGAGACAGGCCACGCCCGCATTCAACAATTGCTCGGCTGCCTGACGATGATGAATGGTCGGTGTCGCGATGGTGACCGCATCAACGCCCGCAGCGAGCAATTCGTCAATGGATGAAAAGCCGCATCCGCCCCACTCCTCAACGATGTCCGCCGCGCGACCCGCGTCATGATCGACGACGCCAACGAGTTGGGCGTCTGGCATCTGCGCGTACACGCGGGCATGGTGCCGACCCATTCTGCCGACTCCGATGACTGCACAGCGAAGTGTGGTGTTGCTCATGGCTGGTACTCCCAAGACCGCCCATGGTAGGTGTTTCCAGACGCCAACGTCTCAATCCTCGTCCCGCTGCATCCTCCGCTTCCATGCGTCGTCGCGACCCGCCCGGTCCCGATGCGCCACCCCTGTCCAGCGGCAAGCGGCTGTCAGATCGAGCACGGCGCGGGCGACCCGCGCAAGAAGCCAGAACCACGGGCCGATCGAAACGAGCAGGAACACGCTGTGAATGAGCCCTACCGGCCCGTCACCGATGGTGACGGCGTCTTCGGGAAACGGCATGACCCAGGTGAACAGCATGATGGGTGGAAGGAGCACGGCGGAGGTGGTCAACTTGCGCGCACTGTGGAGCAACTCGAGCTCCCTCGCAACGGATGCAAGGACCGCCAGCAGCAGAACCCCTCCGACCACGCCGCCTGCCTGCATCCACGTGGCAGTCCAGTCGTCCGGCGTCGGCTGCGTCGCCAGCCACAGCCCGACTGCCCAGCAAATGAGCCCGGCTCTGGCGCCCCACCGGACCAGAAACCAGGCGGGGCGTTCCATATCGAGCGTTCGCGGAGAGCAGAACCAGGTCGCCGCTGCCGCAATCGCCGCCCACAGCGTCAATGCCTCGTAATAGTGCTGGTTCGGAAGACCGATCATGGACACGATGCCAGTCCCGCCGACACCCACGATGCACCAGAAGACCGCCAGGAGCGCCGCTCTGAAAGGCCACGAGCGGGCGAGGTGGCTCGGAATCCGAAACGACACTTCGCCGGCGGACAACACGGTTCGTCGAATGCCCGAAGGTGTCGAGTCTGCACTTCTCGACGGCGCATCGCCGCATTCGGG
>CAZMPA010000007.1:0-20797 GCA_964567915.1 uncultured Isosphaeraceae bacterium
TGACGGACCTCCTGTCGCGGCCTCGCGACACGACCATCACCTCGCCCGTCGATGGTTGGTGGGTACACCGACCCGTGCCGGTCGAATTGACCATGACGCGATGCGGCGGCGACACGGGCGCCTGGGAAGCCGCAGCACTGGCGGCCGCTGACGGCCAAGGGAGCCCGTGATGCGTCGAGGTCTGACCTTGCTGGAATTGATGCTCGTGGTCGCGGTCCTGACGCTGGTCGGGGCCCTCCTGATGCCGATGGCCGTCCGCGGAGACAGTGTCACGACCGATGCGACGGCCCGCCTGCTCGCGTCCGACCTCGAACACGCGCAGATGCTGGCGCTCAGCCGCCCGGATCTCCGGGTGGCCCTTGCGATCGATGACGACGAGCAGGGCTGGCGCATCGTCGACGCCGACACGCCCGAGGTGCCGCTCGTCGACCGCATTGACGAGGACGCGCAGGGGCGGACGCTTGCAGTCCGGTGCGGAGAGGGACGCGCCGCCTTCGGAGTTGGCGCGCTGGTCCGCCCGGGGGGATCGATGATTGTCTTCGACCCGCTCGGAGGACTCGAAGTTCCTGGTGGCCCGTCGCGAACCGTGCAGATTGACTTCGGTGACTCAACCCGACTGGTCAGTGTCGACGCCGACACCGGATTTGTCAGTCTCGAGTGACACCCTCCCGGATCGACGCGCCGCCCGAGAGCGTGGCGTGCGCGTCTCGCCCCGAGCGATCTGCAGCAAATGGTCCAACAGCCTTGTCAAACCTGAGCAGCAGCAGTGTGTCTGCATCGGCGTCCAGCGCATCGGACGGTTCGAACGATGTGCCCGTGTACCGCGCAGCCGAGGACAAGCGAACGTCGTCCATGCGTCCCTCGATACACGAGATCGAGCGGCCCTGCCCGTCGACGTCGCCTCCGACAACGAGCGGATGCGAATTGCGGGTCCGCACGCCCGAGGCCGGCGATGTGCCTTCGAGCGATCCATTCAGATAGATCCGAATCTCTTCGCCGTCGAAGACGCCGGCAACATGGTGCCATGTGTTTGCAGTGAACGCTGTGCCCGAATGCACTTCAGCGTACGCCCCATCCAGATGAACGTAGAAAGTTGGATTCCAGTCTCCGGCAAACAGCCCGTACTCCGACGCCTCGGTCTTGGCGAGCAGACCGCGTCGTCCAGAGAGGTCGGTCGGATACACCCACGTCTCGATGGTGAAGGGACCGTCTTCAAGCGGAATTGACTCGGAAGGCACCCGCGCCGACGCCCGGTCGCCCGGCAGCGACAAGACACCCACGCCCTCAGCTGCCGGCATGCCGGTGGCGACACAGGCCGTCTCGCTCCCAAGGCCCGCCATACGCCAAGTTCCGGCATCGTCTCTGAAGTCCACCCGCGACTCGAGTTGTGGAGGTAACCAGGCCACGTCGAGTGGTCCCGTGTGCCGAAGTTCGAAGGGAATCGTCACGGATCCTCCGGGCTCGATCGTCTCATGGAGGTGATCCGGGCGAATGATCCACCGAGCATCGTCTGCGACGGCCTGCACACTCCACGTGACGGGCACTTCGGTCGGATTGGTCAGAACGACGTCGGTCCGCTCGTCATAGACACCATCCGCTCCGATGTGCATCGGCGGGAAGCGTGGCGCCGCCCGCATGAGCGTCTCGATCCGAGCGTTGTGCTCAGCGGTCATGCCTCTTGGATCGATGACATCACCAACGGGCACCGCCGCCGTGGCCACCCCGCCGTCACGGACCATCACGTGCAGCACATGATCCAGATGACCGGCAGCCGGATACGAGTCGGGCAGATACCCGCCAACCGTTGCAAGCGTCATGTATTCGATGCCGTCCCGAACACCATCGGACTGCAACTGGTGCACGTGCCCGGCGAATACCGCGGTGACGTTGCCTGCTTCGACGAGCATGTCGTGCACGGTGTCCCAGTCGTCGCCGTATCCGCCCCCCCGCCACCTGGGGTGGTGGCAGAAGACAAACACGTGCCGCTTGTCTGCGGATGTCTCGAGCGCCTCTTTGAGGAAGGCACGCTGCCGGTCGCTCATTCGCTGCGATGCCGGCTTGCTGAAGGTCCGCTCGCCCGTTTCGGGATTCCCCTCGTCTGTGTACAGGACGATGAATCTGCATCCCTTGTGGTCCATCGCGTACCAGAGCGGGCCGAAGAAAGCCTCGTAGTCGCCTTCGTGTTCATTGGGGGGGCGGCCCGGGCCTCGCCAGTACACATCGTGATTGCCCGCAACTGGAAACCACGGGCAGTCCAGATTGGCCATCACACTTCGGAACTCGGTCATCTGGGCGATCCACGCCGGCCTCGTGTTGTAGCCCTGCACAAGATCGCCGACCGTCATCACCAGGTCCGGGTCGAAGAGATTGGTGTCCTCGACGGCGTGCCGTAGGACGTCGATGCCTTCGGGCGCGCCCCCTGTTCGGTCACCAAAGACCGAGAAGAGAAACGCGTCGTCCTCTACGGGCAGCGGCAGCGGAATCGGGTCGGGGCGATCGGTCAGGACGCCCCGCTGGACCTCCGTGAACCCGAGGGACACGGCGGCGAGCGTGAGCGATACGGTAAGAGTGGTGTGGTTCACGCCATCAAGTATCCCAGCAATGCAAGCCGTGTGCATCCCTCACCGCGGCCCTGCAGACGGGATGTGTACCATGCCGCTCATGTTGGTTGCGCTCACACGTCCGGTCAGCCGATCCATCCAGGAATGCGAATTGACGCACATGGATCGGGAGCCGATCTGCCACGTGGAGGCGGCCTCCCAACACGCCGCCTACGTTGCCGCGCTCGGCCAGATGGGCGTGACCGTGATCGATCTGGATCCGCTTCACCACCACCCGGACGCCGTGTTTGTCGAGGACATTCTGGTCGTCGTCGACGAAGTCGCGGTGCTGACCCGACCGGGCGCAGGATCTCGGCGTGGAGAGGTCGAGTCAGCCGTGGAGACGGTGTCCAGGTACCGGCCCGTCGTGTCAATCGATCCGCCGGGCACGCTTGAAGGCGGCGACGTGATGCAAGTTGACCGCACGATCTTCGTCGGCCGATCCACGCGATCCAATGACGAGGGCATCAGGCAGCTTGGCGAGCTTCTGCAACCCCACGGGTATACGGTTCAGGCGGTGCCGGTTCCGGGCGCCCTGCACCTCAAGACTGCAGCGACCTATCTCGGCGACGGCACGATCCTCGCCAATCCGAATTGGGTGGACGTGTCGCATTTCGGCGGACTGGACATCATCGAGACCCACCCCGACGAACCATTTGCAGGCAACGCCATTCGAATCGGCGAGGCCCTGCTCTTCCCGTCCCAGTTTCCACAGACGGCCGGCAGGCTCGAGGCACGTGGCTTTCGCCTCGTCAGGGTCCCGTCAACTGAACTGGCCAAGGCCGAAGGCAGCCTGACCTGTAAGAGCGTGATCTTCACCGATCACTCGGGCGGGCCTACTTGAGCCCGTATTCCTTGAGCTTCCGGTAGAGCGTTCGCTCACCGATCCCAAGGATCTCCGCCGCCTGTTCCCGGTTGGAACCCGTCATCACCAGCGTCTGGCGGATCGCCTCCTTCTCAAGACGATCCAGCCCGACGCCCGCCAGACTCCCCAGGTGCAGGTGCTCATCGTCGTCGTGCAGCCTGATGTCGTCTGGCACATCGCCCACGTCCACACGGGGCCCGTCAGTCATGACGATCATGCGCTGCACCACGTTGAAGAGTTGCCGCACGTTTCCGGGCCAGTTGTAGGAGATGAGTCGCATCATCGCGGGCTCGGTGAAGTCGGGGGCGGGCCGCTCCATCTCCGCCGCAAAGCGACCCGCGGCGTGATTGATCAGAAGCGGGATGTCCTCTCGACGTTCGCGCAGCGCAGGCAAGTGAATCTCAGCCCCGTTGATTCTGAAGTAGAGATCCTCACGGAATCCGTCCTCGTCAATGAGGGTCCGAAGATCGCGGTTGGTAGCGCTGACGAATCGCACATTCACGTGCTGAGCGGCATTGGTACCAAGACGGACAACCTCCCCACTCTCCAGCACCCGGAGCAGTTTCGACTGCATGGTGAGCGGCATGTCCCCGATTTCGTCCAGGAACAAGGTCCCCTTGTCGGCATACTCGAACACACCTTCGCGATCCTTGTCCGCGCCTGTGAACGCCCCTCTGGAGTGTCCGAACAACTGGTCCTCAAGCAGACTCTCACTCTGCCCAGCGCAGTTGAACGTCACGTACCGCTTCCCGGCCCGCTTGGATTGGTTGTGGACGGCCTGCGCAACGAGTTCCTTGCCGGTCCCGGATTCACCGGTGATCAGCACCGGAATCGTGCTCGGCCCGACCTGGCGTATGGTCGAGATGACCTTTCGAATCGCCGGCGACTCGCCGATGATGCCCTCGAATCCCCATGCCGCCTCCACCCGGTCCTGCAGCCTCGAATTGGCGTTTCGCAGCCGGACGGTTTCAATCGCTCGCTGCACGAGATTCCCGAAAACTTCCAGATCGAGCGGCTTCTCGATGAAGTCGTATGCCCCGCCCTGAAGTGCTGCCTTGGCCGTGGCAATGTCCCCGTGGGCCGTCACCATGAGCGCCTCGGCCTCGGGCTGGTGCTCGCGGGTGAGCGACAGCACCCGCAGGCCGGCCTCCTCGGTCTCCATGGAGAGGTCGGTCACGACGACATCGAAGTTGCCGTACTTGAGTTCCTCTTCGGCCTTGGCGGCCGAGGTGACAATGGTGCACACGTGCCCGAGGCGACGAAGCGCCTCGGCCATGGTGTCGGCGTGTTCGGCCTCATCGTCGACGACCAGGATCTGGGCATGGACGACATCGTGCAGGTCGCGTTGGCTCATGTGAGGAGGATACCTGCGCCGCAGGCCGGGCCCGCGGCAGGCCGGGCCAGCGTAGACTTCGGCGATGCCAACGAGGGGCCAGCCTGAATCAGTCGATGGGACGCTCCCCAGCCCTGGCGCGTCCGTCTGGTTGATCGGAATCGGCGGCTGCGGGATGTCCGGACTGGCCCGCATACTGCAGGCCCGAGGCCTTGATGTCGCGGGCTCGGACGCGACCGCGACGGCCATTACGAAAGCCCTCGCCGAGGATGGCATCGGCGTACGGATCGGCGACCGTGAACTGCCGCCAGACACCGATCTGGTCATTGCGTCCGCTGCCGTCGCAGAGGATCACCCCGAGTTCGCTGCCGCCGCCGACCGGGGCACACCACGCATCCGCTATGCCACAGCCCTGGGATTGGTGCAGCAGGACCGATTGGGCGTCAGCATCGCTGGCACGCACGGCAAGAGCACAACAGCCGCCATGCTTGCGTGGATCCTCATCGACACGGATCTGGACCCCGGGTTCATCATCGGCGCCAATTGCGATCAGATCGGCGGCGGGAGCAGGCTTGGCGCCGCGACCATCCCGCACGGGCCGCACGCTGGCGAGGGCGGCATTCTGATTACCGAAGCGTGTGAGTTCAATCGATCCTTTCATGAGCACCGCCCCACCATCGGCCTGATCAACAACGTCGAGGAAGATCATCTCGACATCTACGACGGTTTGGACGAAATCGTCGACGCGTTCCGAGGCTTTGCATCGCTCCTGCCGCCGGCCGAGGAAGGGGGATCGTTGTTGATTGCTCACGATGGCGCCAGGCGAGGAGGCATCACACCCCCGCTTGCGTGTCACGTCTCGACCTTTGGCTTTCATCCCGAAGCGGACTATCAGGTGGTGTGGGATGCCGCGGCAAAGCGGGCCGGGATACTGAGAGACGGCATGTGGGTCACGCAGTGGACCAACACGATGCCCGGTGCGCACAACGCCCTCAATGCCACAGCCGCGGTCATCCTTGCGCACCAACTGGGAACGGAGTGGGACGACGCAGCCGATGCGATTGCGCGGTTTCGGGGCGTGGACCGCCGCATGGAACGGCTCGGCTGTCGAACACTGCCCGGAGGCGACGTCACCGTCTACACGGACTATGGCCACCACCCGACGGAGATCGAAAAGACGCTCCGTTCACTTCGAGTTGCTGAAGACCCACGCAGGCTCGTCTGTGTCTTTCAACCCCACCAGCACAGCCGCACGCGGTTTCTTCTTGACCAGTTTGCCGAATCCTTCTCGGCCGCAGACGAAGTCATCGTGCCGGACATTTACTTTGTCCGCGACTCCGCCGCCGAGCGGAAGAAGGTCAGCGCAGACGATCTGGTGCAGCGTGTCCGCTGCCGCGGCGTCGATGCTTCTCACCAGCCCGATTTCGACCGCATCATCACAGACCTCGAGGCGACATTGGAAGATGGTGACCTGCTGGTGGTCATGGGCGCGGGACCGGTCTGGACCATCGCCCGGGACTTCATGGAGCGGGGATCATGAGCGTGTCACGCTCGTCTCTGCTCGGCGACCTCGACGTCGCAGTCTCCCTCGATGCACCAATCGGAGCCATGACCTGGTACGGCATCGGCGGTCGCGCCGACCTGCTGGTGTCCCCCCGATCGGTGGATGCGCTGGTCGAATTGACCCGGCGATGTCGCCGCGACAGCGTAGACGTGCGAATCCTCGGCGGCGGGGCCAACCTGCTGGTGGACGATGCGGGGGTTGGCGGGGTTGTCGTGAAGCTGGATGCTCCCGGATTTCGTCAGGTGCGGTACTCGGCCAGCGGCGAAGTTTCGGCCACGTCGGTGGGCGCCGGAACCGCCCTGTTTCGGCTCGTACAGGACACCAAGCGGCGAGGACTCGCCGGACTTGAAATGATGGCCGGCATCCCCGGCACGGTGGGCGGCGCGGTTCGGATGAACGCCGGCGGGGCCTGGGGCGACATGAGTGACTGCCTCCGAACGGTGACGCACCTGTCGCTGGACGGTGAGGTTCGCGTGTTCGCCGCGTCGGATCTCGGGTTCCGGTACCGCGGAAGCGAACTGCCCGCAGGCATCGTGCTCGAGAGCACCATTGAACTGAAGGAAGACGACCCTATTCGCGTCCGGGATCGGGTCATGGAGGTCTTCCAGCACAAGCGATCCACGCAGCCCATGGCGGACCACAGCGCGGGGTGCGCCTTTCGCAACCCGGGCCAGGGCGAGACGACACTGTCGGCCGGCGCCCTCATAGACCAGGCTGGACTCAAGGGGCTTGCCGTCGGCGGCGCCCGCGTCAGCCACCAACACGCCAACTTCATCGTCACTGCTCCGGGCGCCAGCGCGACGGATGTCCGCAGACTCATTGACGAGGTTCGAGCCATGGTTCACCGCCACAGCGGCATCGAACTACAGCCCGAGGTCGTCGTGTGGACGAGAGAGCGAACATGAACGGCCCGGCGGTCACGGTCCTCATGGGCGGCCCGGACGGCGAGCGACCGGTCAGCATCGGGTCAGGGACCGCCGTCGCCGCCGCACTTCGGGATGCGGAGTGGACAGTGCACGAGATTGTGATCGACCGGCCCGATCAGGACGACGTGGCCCAACTGCCGGGCGACATTCTCGTTCCGGTCCTGCACGGCCCGTGGGGAGAGGGCGGCCCGCTGCAGAGACTGCTCGAAGCCGATGGCAGGCCCTTCGTCGGCGCCGGCTCCAATGCGGCGGCCCGCTGCATGGACAAACACGCGCTCAAGACGCTGGCTTCGAGCCTCGGCATTGAGACGCCGCCCTGGACCGTGCTCACCGAGCCGTGCGAGTTGGCGATCGAGCCCCCGCTGGTGGTCAAACCTGTGGCGGAAGGTTCCAGCCTGGGTCTGACCATGTGCCACTCCGAAGCAGAAGCCCGCGACGCGGCCTCGGCCCTGATTGCGGCCCGCGGCGCGGCCCTCGTTGAGCAGCGGATCCACGGGCGGGAGCTGACGGTGGGTGTTGTGGATGGCGAGGCGTTGCCGATCGTCGAGATCGCGCCGGTGACGGCCTTCTATGACTACGAGGCCAAGTACGTCCGTGACGACACGTCCTACGTGGTCGACCCGGACCTGCCCGATCGGGCCCAGATCGATCTCGCGGAGCGGTCCCTGCGGCTGTGCGAGGCTGCGGGCGTGTCATCGCTCGCCCGTGTTGACTTCCTGCTCGATGAACGCGGCCCATGGATGCTGGAGGTCAACACCATGCCCGGCTTCACCAGCCACTCACTGCTTCCCATGGCGGCTCAGGCAGCTGGCTTGCCCATGGCCTCGTTGTGGGACCGTCTGGTGCGGGCTGTCATGCGGTGATTACCGGTGAGGGTGCTGAAAGCCCGCCCAATCGACCGATAAAGCACCATGCGGCTTCGTGCCGCCTGGAGACGCTGGTGCGCCATGGCAGGATCACCCAAGGGCAGGAAGAAGCGAGGGCAGACGACCCTCCGAGACCGGATTCGACACGTGGGCAGTCACCTGCGAGGCGACGCCGGCGGCTGGGCGGTCATCGCCGCATTCGCACTGACGCTGGTGATTCTCATACCCACGCTCCGGAGTGCCGTTGCGTCCTCGGCCCCCCCGCCGGGAGAAATCCGCTTTCTGGGCACGCCGTCCTGGGTCGGCGATTCCGTCGTCGCCCATCTCGGCCGCGTCGCCAGCCGGCAGGTGCAGGGTTCTTCGCCAGATCGCGGCCAACTGATGGGCATTCACGACGCGCTGGAGCGATCGGGCTGGTTTGAGTCTGTGACCCGTGTGCAGCGGACCGCCTCGGGCGACATCGAGGTCGAAGCCACCTTCCTGCAACCCATTGCAACCGTACGGGACGCGTTCGGAGAGGTCGTCATTGGCCCCGGCGGCCAGCCCCTCCCGGAAGGCATCCAGATAGAGCAAGGAACACACATCATCGGCATTCGGTCACCGAGAGAGAATCGACCGAGCCGCGCGCAGCGGCGCTGGCCCGGCGATGACATGCAAGCGGCGCTTCGCCTGCACCGGGTGCTCAGCAATCAGCCGTGGGCCGATCAGATCGAGGCCATCGACGTCGGTGACTTTGACCGCACGGGCAAACTCACTCTGCAGACCACCATGGGCACCCGCATCGTCTGGGGATCTCCACCGGGAGAAGAGACCCCGCTGGAGACGCTGGCCGATCGCAAACTCTTCCGTCTGGATTCCGGCTATCGCACGCACGGCAGGATCGACATGAACACGCCCCAGGAACTCGACCTGACCATGGCGTCGCACGTCGTCGGGCGATGATCGTCGGCCGGCCGCATAGCCAGGAGGCCTGAACGTGCTCTGGCCAACCGTCACCCTGATCGCCCATATCGGTCTCATCGTCTGGCTGGTCTCCGTGCTGCTCCTTCGACAGACCGGGACCAGCGACGCCCGCCTGGCATGGATCGTGTTCATCGTGCTCGCACCATTCGTCGGCGCGATTGCGTACATGTTTCTGGGAGGTCCACGAATCGCCGGGGTCCGAAGGCGGCGGCATGCCAACGTCCACTCAGAACACGTCGAAGTCAGGGAGGACCAGCCCGACCTGCTCGCTCGCCTTCAACCCGACATCCCGGCGCCTTACGACCGGGTCTTCTCTCTGGCCGACGCCGTCAGCGAGTCGGACACGCTCGGTGGCAACGCCCTGCAACTCTCCCGAAGTCCGCAGGCCTTCGAGGACGAGTTCGTGCGAGATATCGACGCGGCAACCGAGACCGTCCACGTTCTCACATACATCTATCTCGTCGACGAAGTGGGTCGACGCATCGCTGAAGCGCTCCTCCGCGCCGCCGCAAGAGGTGTCACGGTACGCCTGCAGGTCGACTCCGTCGGCTCCCGTGGCTTCCTCAAGTCAAATCTTCGCCGCGAACTGGCCGCAGGCGGCGTGCGTGTGGCCCCGATGCTCCCCGCCCCCCGCTTGCGAGTGATGGTGTCCCGCATCGATCTACGCAATCACCGCAAGATTGCAGTCATCGACAATGTCATTGGCTGGGTCGGCAGCCGAGCCATCGCGTCACCCGCGTTCGCGCCGAAGGCGAGGTACGCGCCGTGGGTCGACTGCATGGCGCAGCTCCGCGGGCCGGCAGTGTGCGATCTTCAGCATCTCTTCCTGGAGGACTGGCAAGTTGCAACTGGGGAGTGCAACCACGAGTTGCTCTCCATGCCGCTCACGTCCGCGCCCGGCACGGCCTCGTGTCAGATCATCGGGACAGGCCCGAACTTCAACAACGAAGCGCTCATGCAGATGCTGCAGACGTGCTTCCACGCCGCTCGAGAAGAGCTCATCCTGACGACGCCCTACTTTGTCCCCGACTTCGCAACCGAGGCGGCACTCCGGACTGCGGCGATGCGCGGCGTCAAGACGACGCTGATCGTGCCCGCCCGGAATGACTCGCACCTCGTCGGACTCGCCAGCCGCAGCCACTACAGCGGACTTATCAAGGCAGGCGTTGAGATCCAGGAGTTTCAGGCCGGTCTCCTGCACGCCAAGACGATGACGATCGATCGATCCCTCTTCATGATCGGATCTGCCAATCTGGACCGTCGTAGCCTCGAGCTCAATTTCGAAGTCAGCCTCTTTGGGTGGTGCGAGAACTTCGCCAGCTCACTGCGATTCCTGCAGAAGTCCTACATCAATGACTGCGAGCCCGTCGAGCCCAATGCATGGCTCAGACAGAGCGTCCCGAGCCGGCTGACCCATAACCTCGCCGGTCTGCTGAGCCCATTGCTGTAGCACCCGCAAGCACAGGAAATGTCCCCCCAAGCCCGTCAGATCCCCCCTTTTCCCACGTTTGAGGGATCCGTTGCTGATTCCTGGCGCATCCTTCCTTGGAAGCGGGCCCGCTGGAACGTATGCTGGGGCCCCGAAACTCCGCAAACACTGCTGTTGCAATGGGTTCTGCGGAGGGAGATGAGGATTTCAGCCAGGTGAACCGGGCGCTCTATCAAGATGGTGTCTCAGCGAGCCCCGCAATGCTGGTCGGTGTCGCCGCGTGCCTGGCGCTCGCAGCTCCCGCCATCGCCGACAGCCCGGCCCTGAGCGTGACCCTCAACGGCGAGACCATCGACCTGACGGCGGGCAGCATCCCGGGACTCTTCGCCGAAGGCGGTTCGGTCATCACCAACAGCGACCTTGAGGACATTCAGGCCTCCATGATCGCAGCGGGCATTGAGACGAGAGGCCACCTCTCACTCATGCTTGCTGAGACGGCGCAAGGCCTCTCACTGATCAATCTCTTCGACGGACTCGACGGCACCGCGCCCGGCACGCCACCAACATCTGTACTTGGCTGCCAACTGGTCTGGGAAGGCATTGACACCACGATGGTCAACCTCGATGCGGGCGGTACATGGGTCGTCTCACCCGGAGGCGGCGACCTGCTCGTCGGCGCCGGCGCCTTCCAGTGGCAAGCGGACATCTCCTATGAAGCCATGTCCATGACTGACCTCTCGATTGGGCAGAGTGTCTACCTGCAATTCAATGATCTCGGACTGCACGACATGGATGCCGACGTGCTGCAACTCATCACCTTCAGCGGGACGAGTGGATGGCAGGTCGAACGCACCGTCGAGTTCATCGACGACGTCATCGCCATCGACGCGACTGTCACAACCGTCATCCCGGCCCCGGCCACACTGGCGTTGTTGACGGCCTGGGGCATCGGCGGGCGACGGCGACGACGCCACTGACCACGGCACTCCCAGCACCCTCATTCATACCCGTTGACGAAGTCAGCACGGTCCCCACGCCGAGATCACCATCAGTAGATCGTCGACGTTGACGACCAGATCGCCATTGACATCCGTCGGACGTTCTCCAGTCAGGCCCCAGTCCGCCAGCACGGCAAGCAAATCGTCGACATCGACGCCGCCCGAACCATCGACATCGGCCGGACACGGGTCACCTGAGTCACATGCATCCAAGTCCTCGCATGTGCCGCCCGGTGGTCCCCACTCGCCGCCGAATAGAAGACAGTCGGCTTCTTCCAGCACAAAGCAGTCGTTGCCACCGTTCGTGCAGCACCAACTCGTAGGAGCGGGGCAATCCGTCGTGTCGCAGACCGTGCCGGCGCCTTGAAACACGCCGCCGACAACACCGCAATCTTCGGGCGCCTGATCATCCAGACACGCGCCGTCGGGCAGACAGCAAGCGCCGATCGGGAAGCAGACATAGGTGTCGCAGGCCTCTCCGAAGTGCCAGACACCTTCAAACGCAGCGCATACATCAGCCTCTGAGTCAACACAGTTGCCACTCGACTCAAGACAGCAGGCGCCCAGTGGCTGGGCGCACTCAACGGAGTCGCAATCCGTTCCGTCGCCTTGCCAACTGCCGCCCTCGATCAGGCATGCATCCTCGCCCGAAATGTCGCAGGAACCGTCGGTGTGACAGCAGGCACCGCTTGCAGGTTCGCATCCGAAGGGTGTGTAGTACGACCGAAGGACCCAATCGCCACTCGGTGTGCAGATGCCAGGCAGTTGCTGGAATGTTGTCCACCCTTCACCGCAGACGCAGAACGACCCGGTCACCATGTCGATCCAGTTTCCGGCCGGCACCTGCAGGCCACTCGTGTCCGTCGTCGGAAACGCGTTGGCAGATGTTGGCGGCGACGAGATGCAGGGGTTGCCCGGCTGATTGTGATGGAGGATTCGGAACGCCACGGTGTACGCGTGCGTTCCGTTGTCATTGATGTAGATTTGATCGGGGTCCCCCGGGTCGATCATGAACTGGATGATCGTGCCGGAGGTGCCCGGTGGCATCGTGAGATGCGGCAGAATGAGATCGTCGGACGCAAAGCTCGCGAGCATCGTGCCGTTGGCAGGCGTGCCCTCCCAGATCTCAATCCCCCACTGCGTTGTAGTCGACTGCGTTGCATTCGAGGTTGCAAAGAGAATCTCGGCGACGTCGAACCGCAACGGGAATCGATCGACCGGAAGCGTCCAGGACGCGGCGGCCGCCTCGTCTTCTGCGAAGCCAGCTTGCACGACGTATTGACCCGGGCCGAAGTCCGAATCGGTGTGCGTCGCCTCTTCCTGAGGGCAAGCACCTCGACGGATGGTGACGTCCGACTCCATTTTGGAAGGCGAGAACACGATGCGCATAACGTCGACGGAGTCGAGCCGGACCTGCTCGCCGCCGCCCTCGTCAAAGCCCATCGCCGCAGCAGTCGTCAACCCTATGCATGCAGCAACCGTGGTCAATCCGCGCATTGCGTACCTCCAGCCCACCCGGGACAAGTATGACACAGATCAGCCTGAGATCAAGCCTGCTGTTCAACACCCTCACGCAGCATCAGCGTGCAGAGAAAGGCCACCACCAGCCCGATGGGAAGGATCAGAAAGGCCGACCTGAAGTCCCCGATGCCGAAGGAATGTGGTCCCACGACCTTTCCAGCGTGCTGCGCCACATGGGCATCGGCGTCAAGGATCACGCCAATGACCCACTGTCCGATCCCGGCCAGCAGCATTTGAGAGAAGTTGATGAAGGTGATGGCCGCGCCCCGAGCGTGGTGCGGATTGAGGTGCATCGCCATCGGAAACGCGACCACGATGGACCCGACACCAAGGCCGAGCGCCAGCAGCAGCGGCACCGCCGCCCACTTCTGATCGGGCGTCAACAGGAGAAGCAGAATGGTGGCCACCAGCGCGGTTGCGATACCGACCTGCAGGACCAGCCGCGGCCGCTCGGAGCGATCCGAAAACCAGCCCAGGAGCGGCGCGGAGATGCCAAGCCCGACAAAGAGCATCGCGTCCGCGTCGGCTGGCGATGCAATGCCGAGCCCATCCTTGAGATACCAGTTGCCCCACAACGCCCCGAAGACACCGACCGGCAGGTAGAGCAGTCCGGCCACGCACGACAACGCCCACGTACGGCGGCTGCGAAGCACGCACCCCAGCCCATGAAACACGCCGTCCCCGCTCCGCGTCCTGGCCGACTCTGCCTCGAACCACCGCGGACGCTTTGGCACGATGAACCAGATCCCGATGCCGAGCACCAATCCCGCGGCCGCAAACCCCCAGAACGATTGTCGCCACGTCACGACATCGTCGATCCACTCAAGCACGACCTCTCCGGCGACAGCCCCCGCCATGCCCAGCGCCGCGGTCACGCCCGCGATGAGCGCCAGCCTGCACCGTGGGAACCAGACACTCGCGACGTAGATCGTTCCGACATACGCAAAGGCTGAGCCAACACCTGCCAACAGCCGCCCGGCGCCGGCCATGCCAAGCGAGTGCGCGACCGCAAACACCGCCGCCCCGGCCGCGCAGATGATCGCCGCGATGGCGAGCGGCCTGCGACTGCCAAACCGGTCGAGCATGATGCCCACGACGAGTTGCATCGGCGCGTAGGCGTAGTAATACAAGCCCATGGAGAAGCCAAAGTCAGCCGCGTTGGAATGAAACTCGGTGGTCAGTTGCGGCGCCACCACGCTCGGCGAAACGCGGAGCATGAATTCGTAGAGGAAGAAGATGGCCGGCAACGCCCAGAAGAGCCAGGCCTTGGCACGGCCGGCCGGATATTCGCAGTGCAGATCGCACGGCGGCTCCATGGCTGCATTGGGACCCTTCACGCCGCGATGGTAGCAACTGCCCACAGCCGACCTCGCGATACCATGCGATCCGTGACAGACAAGCGAAACATCAGCCGCCGGGAACTCTTCCGCGGCAAGCTCTTTCAACCCCTCCGTGACGCGGCTCGCCGAGGAGCTGCCGCCGGCCGAAGTGTTCGAAAGCAGGACCTGTCACTCCGGCTGCTGCAGCGGCCACCAGGCGCCGTCGCCGAAGGTCAGTTTCTCGCGTCGTGTACACGCTGCGGTGACTGCGTCACAGCGTGCCCGCCGCGGGCCATCCGATGGGCTCCGGCCGAGACGGGTGAGAAACGTGCCGGCACGCCGTACATCGATCCGATGCGGCAGGCGTGCGTCATGTGCAGCGAAACGCCGTGCATCACTGCATGCGAGCCCGGCGTGCTCCGCAGCGAGTTGCCCTTGAGAATGGCCACCGCCCGTGTGGACGCCATCGCCTGCCTCGCATGGCAGGGACAGCCCTGCCGGCTCTGCGTTGACCAGTGCCCGGTTCCCGATGCCATCGACGTCGACGAGGCTGACCGCCCGCACATCAAGGCGGACCTGTGTACGGGCTGCGGCGTGTGCTTGCAGGTCTGCCCCGCGCCACGCAACGCGATCGACCACCAACCGCTTGCGGCGCGTCCGTTCTGGCACGGGTAGCGGGCTCAGCCGACAGAACGACCTTCTGCAAGTCGCAGCATGATTCCATCGCGAATGCCCAACTCGTTCACGACGAATGCCTCGCTCCGCATCCATGCCAGAGCTTCACTCAGAATCAGACATCCGGTGGGGAGCATGCGGGCCCTCGCCATCGAAACACCCAGCCGCTCGGCTCGCTCGGGGAGTTCCATCGATGAGAGACGGTCCGCCATGAGTCTGGCGGCGGAGGCATCCAGCGAAGCGCCATCAATCTCAGCGAGAAGCGATCCAACGTCCGCTCGAAGCGGTAGCCCTCCCAGTTCCATCATTGCCACAAGCGATGCGGTTCCGCCCGTCACGTGCACGACATCCGGCGGCTCCGTCGGCCGCGGCACGTTTCGTTCCAGCACGTCTTGAATGTGCGCGGTAATCTCGGCACATAGGCCCGCAGGCCACCGCGGCTCAGTGGCAAATCGAGCTGCAAGCCGAACGGCACCCAGTGGCACGCTCGCAATCTCGGGCTCCTCCTTGCCGTCCGCGATGACGAATTCCGTACTTCCCCCTCCGACATCGATCATGGCGGCACGATCCGTCGAGGGCCGTCGCCGCTGAACAGCCTCCCAGGTCAACCTCGCTTCCTGTTCCCCCGAGATCAAGGTCAGCCGCTCGCCTGTTGCGTCGCCAACCGCCCGCTGGAGCGCGGCGGCGTCCGCAGCCTCGCGAGCGGCCGCCGTACCGACGACCGCAATGGCGTCAACCGCGTACGCACGCGTACGCAGACACTGCGCCGCCACGGTGTCCGCCAGCCGCTGAATACACTCATGCCCGATCTCACCGGTCCGCTCGAGATTGGCCCCGATCTGGATGGTGACGCGATCCCGCTCCACCACCTCAACTTCCCCGCCAGCGCGAACCCTCGCCACCGAAAACTTCACGCCATTGGAACCAACATCGATTGCGGCCACGTGCATAGTGGAATGATCGCCGCGTCGCCCAACCTTCGCCAGCACGCTTTGGCCCGCCTCGGAGCGAATGGTGCCCATTTTCGAGTCCTGAGCGGCCATGGCCCGGCCAGAGGCTTGACGGATCCGCCCAAGGTCGCCACCATCGTGGCACGCGTCCCGGTCGATCCGGGACGGCCTGTTTTTGGAGGTCGGAATGGAATACATCACAGTCGAGGAGAAGGCCAGGCTTGAGCAGGAACTCGCAGACCGGCACCACGCCGACAGCGAGATTACCGATCGGATTGCCAGGGCCCGGGAACTCGGTGACCTCAAGGAGAACGCCGAGTACCACGCTGCCCGCGAAGACAAGGCGATGAACCAGGCCAAGATCGAGATGATCGCGCAGAAGCTCGCGACCGCCGTCGTTGCCGATCCATCCGAGGCCCCTGACGGCATGGTCTTCATCGGCAGCACGGTCAAACTCAAAGACGTCGATACCGAGGACGAGGAGTTGTACAAACTCGTCGGGGAGTCTTCCGGCCGCTTCGACATGGAGTACGTCGAGGTGACCAGTGGCTCCAACCTGGGGCAGTCCCTCTTCAAGGCCAAGGTCGGCGAGACGATTCGCGTCGATCTGCCTCGGGGCGAGCGGACGTTCGAGATCATGGAGATTCAACAGTAGCCGTGGCCTTCACCGTCTACCTCGCAGGCGAAATCCACTCGGCGTGGCGGGATGCCGTCGCCGAGGGCGTCGCCAGGCGTGGCTTGGATGTCGACCTGCTGTCTCCGGTCACCGACCACGCGGCCAGCGATGACTGCGGCGAAGCCATCCTGGGCGAGCAGCCCGGCCCGTTCTGGAGGGATCGCTGCGGCGCGGGCATCAACGCCATTCGAACCCGCACCGCGATCGCCGCGGCGGATCTGATCGTGGCTCGTTTCGGGGAGAAGTATCGACAGTGGAACGCCGCCTTCGATGCCGGGCTCGCCGTCGCATCCGGCGTGCCGCTGGTGACCTTGCACGGCGAGGACCTCGATCACGCCCTCAAGGAAGTCGACGCTGCCGCGCAGGCGGTCTGCCGCACCCCCGCGGAGGTCGTGAAGATTCTTGAGTACACGTTGCGAGGCTGCGCAGCGAGCGACTAAGGGGGCCGAATCGCGGTCGGCATCCCCTCCTCAACTAGTTCTCGAAGTAACCGAGCACCAGCAGAAGGTCGTTCACACCGACCTCACCATCGCCATCGACATCCGCTGGGCACGGGCCACTGCATGGGCCCCATGCCGCGACAATCGCGAGCAGGTCATTGACGTTGCAGTGCCCGTCTCCGTCCACGTCGCCTGGAACCGCGCTGCCCTCGATGCTGAACACGCCGCTCTCGGAGCCGCCCATGTTGCCGCCGCCATCGCGGGCCACGACGCGAATCACACCGTCGGTTGTTGCCACATCCGGAACCGTCCAGACCCACGTGCCGTCATCTGCGGTCATGGTCACCAGCGACGTCCACAACGATCCGCCGTCGGCAGAGAAGTCAATATCGACGTTCTGCACATTGAACATGTCGTCGTCCGAGATCCATTGAACCGGGACCTGCTGGCCCGGATCAAACGTGCCGCTCAGGGGTGAGCGGACGCAGGTCGTCGGATTCACGCCGCCCGCATGCGCCGGCATGTGCATGCAGATGCAGTGCATGACGCCAGCGGAGTAGGCGAGGTTGTCACAGGTAATCTGTACAACCTGCCGGTCGGGCATCGCAGCCTGCACGGTTGCGAGCGCCTGGTTGTCGTAGGTATCCGAAATGTCGTTGTACTTCGGCAGGAGCACGAGCCCGTTGCAGAGCACCATATTCGTGTACGTGAAATGGGTCCAACCAGAGGTGAATGCCGGCGTCCGGTGCACGGTCCACCCGATGCTCTGGTAATAGGAGGCAGCCCCGTCACAGATCTGGTCCTGCGTGCTCCCCGAGGCACTCGGCCAGTCGCTGATGATGATCTCGGTATCACCGATGATCTGCATCCACATGTCGATGTGCTGCGTCGAGTCCACAGAGGTCGGGAACGCGTCGTGGATGTACGTCTCAACGTTCTGATACGTCCGCCACACGTCGACGATCTGGGACTGGCTCATGCCCGAGTTCTCATTGAGAATGAGTTCGGTGGCCGCCGCCGTGCCCGTCGAGTTCAGGTGATAATTTCCGCCCCCGTGCACGAGGTCATGCTCGTAGTAGGCGTGTCCAACCTGCGATCTGAAGTAGGACGAGTAGTCGTCGTCATTGGGGCGGGGCCTGTTGTAGACATGGTCCACGATAGCGCGGCAGTCGCCCTCAAAAATGTACCGCGGGCCGTAGTCCCGGATCCAGACGGTGTCGGTCGATCGTACGACTGTGTGGACCCGACTCATGTCGGCGCCATAGGTGGACAAGGTGGACTGCACCGAGTTGGCCTCGCTACTGCTGTCGCACGCGACCCAGACGTTGGCCTCGCCCGTCGTGGTGATGGCGACGGCCATCTGACGGACGATGTCCGTGTAGGAGCTCCCCCCCTCCCACGCAAGCAGGATGCCGGCCATCGGCTCATACTCGCTGGCTGCCCGGATTGGCCCCATGGGGGGCGAGGTCGCCACGCGATCGGCGGCAAGTGGATGGTCATCCACCCAGTCCGCCTCAAGCGCCGTCATCGTCTTGGGCACCGGAACGCCTTCCGGATACTGCAGAACGCCGTCCCGCAGAATCGGCCCTTCGGCAAGCACGTGCGGGGCGATGGCGCAGACCGCCAGACATGATGCGATTCGAATGGACTGCGTGAACATCCGGGGCTCCTCTCCAAACCACCCACACCCCGGAACGCCGAACCGCAACCACAAGCGAGCCACGGGCCTCGACAGTTCTCCATACGACACCGAAACGCGTCCGGATGCAAGCATGTGGTCCCGGATTACCGCGGATTCGCCTCGCCCCACGTGGAAACAGCCTCGAGAAACACGTCTCCGAACTCGGCCAGCTTCCGGTCGCCCACGCCTTTGACCTCCAGCAGGGCGGCCGGCGTGCTAGGGCGTGTGCGGGCCATCTCACGCAGCGTGGCGTCCCCAAAGACCACGTAGGCCGGCACGCCCCGTTCACCTGCCAGGCGGCGGCGTACGGACCGCAAGTGCTCAAACAGGCTCCGGTCGACCCCCTCCCAGGACTCAGCTTCGCCCGCCGCCCCCCGGACCGGCCGCTTGGGCGGAGCTACAAGATCGACCTGCCGGTCGCCCCGCATGGCCTCCATGCCGAGTTCGGTGATGACCAACACCGGGTACTCATCGCCTACCCGCTCAAGCAGTTCCAGATGCACAAGCTGCCAGACCAGATCCGTCAGCTCTCCCTTGGTTCGGTCTGCGAGCAGTTTGAACACCGACAACGCGTCGTGGCCGCGCCGCATGACCTGATCCATTCCCGTACCCCGCAGCACCTCCACGATGTAGCCAGCCCCGTATCGCTGACCCGTTCTGGCAACCGCGGACAGGATCTTCCGGGCGACAACCGTGCCGTCCTCCAGAATCCGCACGTCGCCGAGACACACGTCGCAGGATCCGCACGTGTCGGCGGTCCGCGGCTGACCGAAGTGACGTCCGAGCATGCGCCGCCTGCAAGTCGCGGTCGCGCAGTAGGACTCCATCGACTCAAGCATTGCCTGACGAAACGGCGCAAGCGAGGGGTCGTCCCCACCCTCGTGCAGTCTGCGCCACCGAGCGGCGTCGCCGCCCGAAAACAGCAGCACACACTCCGACGGCAATCCGTCACGCCCTGCGCGCCCCGTTTCCTGTTGATACCGCTCAAGGCTGTCAGGCATGGAGGCGTGCACAATGCACCGCACGTCGGACCGGTCGATGCCCATGCCGAAAGCAACCGTTGCCGCGACGACGTCGATTCGCTCCGCTGCAAAGTCGTCCTGCACGGCGGTCCGCTTCTGACGATCGAGCCCGGCGTGATAGGCGGCAGCCGCAAAGCCGTCGCTTCGAAGCGTCTGCGCCATCGCCTCGGTCTGCTTCCGCGTCGGGCAATACACGATGGCTGCCTGTCCGCGGTGCCGCGCCAGCGCCTCCCGCACCTGTCGTTTGTTGTCGGTCCGGGGAGTGACGCGGTAAGTGAGATTCGGCCGGTCGATGCCGCCGACCAGCACGAGCGGATCCCGCAGGCCCAGTTGCGACAGCACATCCTCACGAACACGGACCGTCGCCGTTGCCGTGCAGGCGTGCAGCGACACCCCGGGAAGCGTGGATCGAACTTCTGCAAGTCTTCGGTACTCGGGGCGGAAATCATGCCCCCACTGGCTGATGCAGTGCGCTTCGTCCACGGCAATCCACTTCGGATCCCACCCCACGAGTCTGGACAGGAATCCTGGCGACACAAGCCGCTCGGGGGTGACATAGAGCAGTCGAATCTCACCGGCGTCCAGCATGCCGGCCGTTCTGGCCCGCGCCTCGTCCGGCATTTCGCCGTGCAGGCACGCCGCCGACACACCAGCCTGGTGCAGACCGTCGACCTGATCCTTCATGAGCGCAATCAGCGGAGATACCACGACCGCCAGCCCGCCGATCACCAGAGGTGGAACCTGATAACAGAGCGACTTGCCACCACCCGTGGGAAGGACAAGCAGCGAGTCTCGCCCGGCAAGCGCCGCGTCGATGGCCTCCCGCTGCATGGGGTACAGGGCGTCCCAACCCCACACGTGGCGAACGACGTCGAGCACGGGGTCGGTCGTCGCGGCTCCGGCGCTTCCTTGCATGGGGGCTACAGTACTCGCCGACGCCGGGGATCAAGGAAGGAGTTCACGCCATTT
>CAZMPA010000008.1:0-3288 GCA_964567915.1 uncultured Isosphaeraceae bacterium
GTCGATGTACGGGATTGGCACGCAGACGGCCGCCGCGTTTCTGGGTTACTTCGTCGGTACCAGTCAGATGGGCTTTGAGATTCCGATCCTCGGCGGCATTCCGGTCGACATCACGGAGTGGATCGGTGTCGCCATCGTTGCGGTCATGGTGCTTGGCGGATGCAACGCGGCGAATCTGATTGACGGGCTCGACGGTCTGTTGAGCGGGACGACCGCGATCATTGGCGGTGGGCTTCTGGTGATCTCGCTCCTCCTCGCCCTGCATCTGACCCAGACGGATCTGGAGTATCTGCAGGCGACCTTGCCGGAGAGCGTCACGGAGGTTGAGGGTCTGACCCTCGCAGGCGCCCGCATCGCGCTCTGCCTTGCTTTGATTGGAGCGTGCGTTGGTTTCCTCGCGTTCAACTTCAATCCGGCGCTCATCTTTCTCGGTGACGCAGGGAGCCTGCTGCTTGGATACCTCTGCGTTGTGATCATTCTCACACTTGGTGAACTTGGCCAGACACACTTCCTGCTCGCTGGTCTGATCGTCTTCGGATTGCCCATCGTCGATACGGTGCTGGCCATCTTCAGGCGGAAGATGCAGGGTTTGAGCGCGTCGTCTCCTGATGCGAATCACCTGCATCACACTCTGCTTCGGCATCTGGGGACGGTCAAACAGGCCGTGCTGGGCATGTGGGCGATCGAACTGGTGTTTGCCATGATTGGAGTAGCGCTCGTGGCCCTTTCGACGGCGGGGTCCATTCGCGTCCTGGTGACCTACATGGTGTTCATCGGCGTGTTTGGGGGGGTCGCGGTGATTGGAAGCATGATGGGACTGCGGGCTGCCAAGGAGCGTGATGAATGAGTTCGCAGTCCAGGGTTTCGGTTCTGTTCATCTGCATGGGCAACATCTGCCGCAGTCCGACCGCCGAAGCGATGTTTCGGCACCACGCAGAACGTGAAGGCCTGCTCCACCACTTTGAGATCGACTCCGCAGGCACCGGCGCATGGCATGCAGGCGAGTCTCCCGACGGGCGAATGGACGAGGCCGCGGCAGCCATTGGTGTTCGATTGAGCGGGAGCGCACGCAAGATCTGCGCAAGTGATCTCGATCGCTTCGACTACGTCCTTTGCATGGACGCTGACAACCTTGCGAATGTGCAGGCGCTCGGGGCAGCGGCGGGCCGGGTGCAACTCATGCTTGAGTATGGAGACGCGGCAGATGGAGGCGACGTTCCTGATCCGTACTACGGTGGAGCGGGTGGGTTTCGAAACGTCGTCGAGATGTTGGATGGCGCGTGCCGCGGGCTGCTTCGGCACCTGACCGACGAGCATGGTCTGGAGCCGTGAGCAGGGTTCGCGCTACGCTGGCGTCTTTGGGACTGGGCGAGCCGGCGTCGGCATCATCGCTGGCCGGGGGCTGCATACACGACGTCCGCCTGGTGGAAACGACCTGCGGCGATCGGTACATCTGCAAGGTGGCGGCCGGCGAGACTGGCGGCCGCATGCTCGCGGGCGAGCGGCGTGGTCTTGCCGCGATCTCCGAGACATCGTCGCTTCGAACGCCGCATGTGCATGGCCTGATACGCGATGAACATGGCGCCGTCCTCGTGATGGAGCATCTGGCGAAAGGTGCAGAGGGAGACTGGGCTGCAGCTGGGCGGATGCTTGCTCGCATGCATCACGCGGCTGTGGGGGATCGATACGGCAGCGATGACGAGGTGTGGCTCGGCGGCACCTGCCTTCCTGCTGGTTGGGATCTGGATTGGTGCGAGTATCTGGCCGAGCGGCGGCTGCGGCCGCTGCTTCGGGACGTGGTGGATGCGCGGACGCTCGAGGACCGGGAGGCTGCCTTGGTCGGTGGCATCATCGAGCACTTGCCGACCCGTATTCCGTCGCGGCCGGTGGCCTCGCTGCTACATGGTGATCTATGGGCGGGCAATCTCCACGTGATGCGGGACGGAACCGTGGCTGCGCTGGATCCGGCAGCGACCATTGGCGATCCGTTTGCTGATATCGCCATGTCAATGCTGTTTGGCGGCGTGCCTCGCGCGTTCTTTGGCGCGTGGCGGGAGGCAATTGGCGATGCGGAGGCTGAGGACGAGCGGATTGCCGCCGGACAGATGCTCCATCTGTTGAATCACGTGCGGCTCTTTGGCGCCGGGTACGTCCCGCAGCTCATGCGTGTGGTCGATGTGCTCGCGTGAGGCGATCAGCCTCTGGCTGCGACAAATGCGGCCATAAAGTCTGCCAGTCGCCGGCAACCGTCCTCGGGGAACGCGTTATAGATCGACGCGCGAATGCCGCCCACGCTCCGATGACCCTTGAGCGTCGACATGCCCTCGGCCGCCGCTTCCGCGATAAATGCGGCATCCAGCTCCGGATTCGGGGTCGTGAAGGGGATGTTCATCATGCTGCGGCAACACGTTTTGGCGTGCCCGGTGTAGAACCCCCCTGAGCCGTCAATGGCGTCGTAGATCACGCCGGCTTTCCTCCGGTTCATTTCGGCGACCGCCTCAAGGCCGCCAAGTGAGCGGATCCACTTGAATACGAGCCCCGCGCAGTACACGCCGAAAACCGGCGGTGTGTTGTACCGCGACCCCTTGTCGGCGTGGATGTCGTATCGAAGCATGGCTGGAAGCGACGTGTTGGCCCGCTCCAGCATGGATCGGCGAATGATGACGAGGGTTACGCCGGCCGGGCCGATGTTCTTCTGGGCGCCTGCGAAAACGAGGTCATGGCTACTCCAGTCGATCGGCCTGCTGAAGATGTCGCTGCTCATGTCAGCAACGAGTGACGCCCGGCACGATGGCGCTTCGGACCATGTGGTTCCGTAAATCGTGTTGTTCGTGCAATACCAGCCGTACGCCGCATCGCTCGACCATTGGATCTCGCCTGCCGTCGGAATCGCGTTGTAGCAGGCGTCCTTGCCACTCCAGGCCGTATGCACGTTGCCGATCTTGCCTCCGTCCTTGATGGCCTTGGCCGTCCAGGATCCGGTGTCCACGTAGTCGGCGGTCGCCCCGGCCGGCAGGAAGTTCATGGGCACCATGGCGAACTGCATCGAGGCGCCGCCCTGCAGGAACAGGATTTCGAAGTCCTCCGGGATGTCGGCGACGGCTCGGCAGTCTTCGACGGCTTCGTTGAAGACGCGGTCGATCGCCGGGCCACGGTGACTGTGCTCGAGCACGCCGATCCCCGTGCCGTCGAGATCGATGATGTCCTGAGCAGCTTGCTCGAGCACACACTCCGGAAGCACTGCCGGGCCGTCGGAGAAGTTGATGGTCGTACGTGAAGTGGTCGTCA
>CAZMPA010000008.1:3298-14568 GCA_964567915.1 uncultured Isosphaeraceae bacterium
GGGGGTGTTGTTGGGGGGCGTTGGTGCCGGGGGGGCCTTGGGGAACGCGGGGGGTGGTGGGGGCATTCCGCGGGGCTGGATATCGGCGGCGGTGACGGCGAGAATCAGGTCGTGGCTGCGGATCAGGTCGAGGTCGGCTGCATCGATGCCGCCGTCAATCTGAATTCTTGCCACGGCTGCTTTGCCGCCCTCGTAGATCACGTTTTCCATCTCCTCAATGTTCTGGCCGCTGCGGCCGAGCACTTCAAAGACATGCGCCAGCACGCCGGGTCGGTTGAGGTGCCGCACGGTCAGCGTTGTGGATGCCGGCGTAGAGGAAGCGATGTTGACGCAGTTGGGGACTTCCCCGGTCTGGACCCACGTTCCAAGCACTCGGGCCGCCTCGCCCGCAATCGCCTCCTGCGCCTGCTCAGTGCTGGCGCCAACGTGATGGGTCCCGTAGACGCCTTCGCTTTGGACGATCTGGTTGGTGAACGACGTGTCCCCGGAGCCCGGTTCGGCGTCAAAGACGTCAAGACCGACTCGAATACCTTTTTGCTCGATGGCCGCAGCGACTGCAGCTTCGTCCACGACCGCACCCCGCGTGGTGTTGACCAGAATGGCGCCGTCTTTCAACGCGTCACAGAAAGCGGCGTCCACAAGATGCCGCGTGTCGGGCGTTGAGGCGACGTGGAGCGACACGACGTCGGCAACCGCCACGAGATCGAGGAGGCTCTCGCAGTAGCCAAGGCCCTTCTCTGCAGCAGCTTCTTCGGTCAGACTGCGGCTCCAGGCCACGACATGCATGCCGAAGGCTCGGCCGCGGGCGGCCACCTCTTCGCCAATGCGTCCAAGGCCGACGATGCCGAGCGTTCGCCCGTACAGCCCGGCGGCCTTGGCATAGGTCTTCTTCGCCCAAACACCGCTACGGAGGTCGGCACACTGGTCAGGAATGCGGCGGTCACACGAGAGAATGAGTCCCCAGGCGATCTCGGCCACTGCGATCGCGTTCATGCCTGGGCAGTTCGCGACCGGAATGCCGCGGGCCGATGCGGCGGCGACGTCGATGGTGTCGTAGCCGGCCCCTGCGCGGACAACCAGGCCGAGGCGGTCGGCCGCCTCGAATACGGCTTCCGGCACTTTGGTGCTTCGCACAATCAATGCGTTGGGCTGGCGGCTCGCGACGGCATCGACCAGCGTGTCACCCGAGAGTGAAGGGTCGACGTGAACGTCACATCCGAGGGCTCGTAGGGACTCTGCACCATCGGTGCTAAACGAATCCGCAATGAGAACTGATGTCAACGTCGATTGGTCGTGTTCTGCCGGTACGTCGGCGACAGTCTGAGTCATGATGAACGCTCCTGGGCGTGCTGAGGAACGGCCGCCCCTGTGGAATCTATGGCGTGGACGAACAGCCCACTGCGTAGTTTGGGTTCAAACCAGGTCGACTTGGGCGGCATGCACTTGCTGTCATCCGACACTGCGAGCAGTTGGTCCATGCTGGTCGCATGCAGGGCAAAGGCGACGCCGCTCGGTGCCGCCCGGCGTTCCAGTTCCTCCATGCCTCGGATCCCGCCCACGAACTCGATTCGCTCGTCCGTTCGTGGGTCACCGATGCCAAGCAGTGGCGTCAGGACGCGGTCCTGCAGGATTGAGACATCCAGCGATGCGATGGAGTCGGACCAATCGACGGTCCCCTCGTCAACGGCGAGCATCCACCACTTGCCGCCGACGCGCACGCCAAACGTGCACGAGCGGTCGGGTTCGGGTTGGTCGGTCTCAACCAACTCGCCACATCGACCCAGAGCCTCGAGAAAGGTCTCTTCCGTCATGCCGTTGAGATCGCGCACCACCCGGTTGTAGGGCAGTACGGTCAGGTCGCCGGACTGGAAGAGCACTGCGAGGAACCAGTTGTACTCCTCGTCGCCGGTATGACTCGGGTTCTCACTTGCCAGATGCGCCGCTGCCCGGTCCGCACTGGCGCTTCGGTGGTGTCCGTCGGCCACATAGGCGTTTGGTACGCTCGCCATCAGCGACACGTATCGATCCGGATTGGAGACGTCCCACACGGTGTGCGTTACGCCGTCTGGAGTGACGAAGTGACACCAGGGGCGGTGCGACATGTCGTCTGTCATGAGCGTCTGGAGATCTTCGTTCTCTCGATACGCCAGAAAGACAGGTCCAGCATGGGCGTCCAACGACAGCAGGTGACGCGTTCGGTCGTCTTCCTTGTCCTGTCGGGTCTTCTCGTGCTTTCGGATGACGTCGGCGCGGTAGTCGTCGACATGGCAACAGCAGACGATGCCGGTCTGGCTGCAACCATTCCAGACCTGTCGGTACAGGTAGATCCCCGCATTGTCGTCGCGTCGAAGCGTGCCTTCTTCCAGAAGCCGATCGAGGCCGGCGCGTGCAGCCACATACACCTCGTCAGCGTGCGGATCGGTTGCGTCAGAAAGATCAATCTCGGGCCGAATGACGTGCAGGAAGGAACTCGGGTTGCCTTCCGCCAAAGCGCGGGCTTCTGCGGTCGAGACGACGTCGTAGGGGGGAGATGACACCCGCGGCGCCTGGGGGGCCGGCGGGCGAATGGCTTTGAAAGCCTTGATGTGTACCACCTTGGGATGCTCCTGTGGTCTGCCCCGATGAGGGAGTGGATTCTACCACTGCAAGGGGCGGTTTCGTGCTGTGTGGACGGGCTCTGCGGTCTGGAGGGTCCGAGTCCGAGCAATTCGGGCGTCGAATTGCCTCAAGTCTCTGACCTCGGTGAAGCGAGGCACGGGGCAGGTCGATTGTGAGGGCGGACCCAGACAATCAGCCCGGTGTATCCCGACGACCGCGTGGGTCGGTCGGACCAGCCCGGTAGGGAGTTTCCTGAAAATGACCCATCGCATTCGTCGTGCCGCCGCCCGCGGCTTCACCCTCATCGAAATCCTGATCGTCGTCGTGATTCTCGGCATTCTGGCCGCGATCATCATTCCGCAGTTCACCAATGCAGCGGACGACGCCAGCATCAGCAGCGCTCGAACGCAGCTGCAGACCATGCGAAGCCAGATCGAGCTGTACCGCTCACAGCAGGGCTCGTACCCCGCGGCAAATGGCGGCGGTGTCGATTGGACCGACTTGACCGGCGCCGACTACCTGCGTGCCGCGCCAACATGGCCCGCGAACTTCAACGAGGTGTACAACGGCATCACCGGCGATCTGACGCTGACGCTGGCCGGCGGCCACTCCTATGACATCAACGGAGACGGCGCCGTCGATGCCGCCGACACGGCTTGGGTGGTCGGGTGGTGAACCTGACTTGGCCCTCGGGGGCCAAACTGTCGCTTCTTTGAGTTGCGGGGCTTGGGTCGGAGGGGACCGATGCCCGGATCTCGATTTTTCGCCCGGTGTGGGCGAAAGAAGCCTGCAGGGCCACCGATCTTCCTTCGGGCCGGGGGTTCCACTCCAGACCCCCCTCCGCCAGCGCCGATGGCCCAAGGGGACAGCAAGGAGGCGATACCCATGAAGCCCATGAACCGTGACACCTACATCTCGATCATGCTCACCCTGACCGCATGCCTGTTGACGGCCGACCTGTGGGCCAGGCTTTCGAGCGGGCCGCCTGTGATGGCGACGGCCGCCCTGGCCCAAGGGTCAACCGCGCCGCGGGGCGTCGGGTCGACATCCACCGTCGCGTTTGAACAGCGCCGGGAGATGGTGTCGCTCCTGGAGGACATCAAGCCCGAGCTCAAGGGCGTTCGGGCCGACCTCAAGGCCGCTCGCCCCCCCGCCAAGGAGAAGCCCTCGTCGTGATCCGCCCACTGGCCAATCCGATTCGAGCTGGGTACACCCTGATCGAAGCCATCGTCGTCATGGCGATTCTGGCCATTGCAGCTGTGCTGCTGGTGCCGCATCTCTCCGATCGTGGCGATACCGAGTTGCAGGCTGCGGCCCGCCAACTGGTGTCGGATATCGCGTGGGCGCAGTGCGACGCCGTTGCCGGGCAGGGCTACCGACGTCTGCACTTCTACCCGGACGGAAGCGGCTGGTGCCTGTACGAGGTCACCGATGCCACCTTCTCGGACCCCTTCGACGCCAATACCGCCGCATTTGTTGAGGACGTGTGGCGGACTCGCCGAGGCGGCGGCGACTTCATTGTTGATTTCTCGGGCGACGCGCGATTTCAGACTGTCGCCATTTCTGATGTCACCACCGCGGAAGGCGGTCGCGACCTCACGTTCGACCAATTGGGCGGGACCGTCTCTGCGCCGGGCCTTGGCGCCGGTGCGGCCTCGGTCACCCTGTCGGACGGTACTGACAACTGGCAAGTAGCCGTTGCTCCAGTGACCGGCCGTGTGGTCGTGTCCCGAGCGGAATGACCGGAGCCACCGTAGTGAACTTCATCACCAGCCGCCTCGGCGCCATGACCGGCCATGTTGGCATCGCCTTCGAAGATAGCGATGTCCACATGCTGCAGTTGCGTGAGCATCGGGCCGGACTGCGTGTCATGGGCGCGGCGGTCGTGCCGGCTGTGGACGCGGCAGGCGATCAACTCGCCGAGTCACTGCGATCGGCGTTCATTACCGGTGGTTTCGTGGGCCGCAAGTGCGTCGTTGCTGTTCCTCGCAGCGACGTCTGGATGCAGGTCGTTCGCATGCCCGCCATGCCGGACTGCGAACTGGACGAAGCCGTCGCCTGGGAGGCGGCGGAGCGATTCGACGTGGACCGCGACGCGCTCCAGTGTGACTGGCTTCAGACCGGCGGTGCGGGTGGCGATCGGCAGGAAGTGCTGATCATCGCCGTGAATCGCAGCTGTCTCGATGCCCGGCTCGATGCCGTTCTGGCGGCAGGTCTGCGACCGGTTGCGGTTGAAACGGGGTTTACGGGCGTCGCGCGACTGTTCAGCCGCCGCTTCCGAAGAGACTCGGACGGCGGCCGTGTGCGAGCGGTCCTCGATGTGGGTTCGAGCGGATCCATGCTGATGGTGCTTCGAGGGCGAAGCCTCGCATTCTGCAAGCCTGTGTCAATCGGCGGCCGCCACTTCGATGACCGCGTGGCTGAGCAACTGGATCTCGACCCCGAGGGCGCTCGCGACCTCCGCGCCGCACGGCTCGACGGCGGGACGTCGCTGGATCCATCAACCGACGGTGCGGTTGGCGACGCAGTACGACCTGTCATGGCGGAGCTGGCTCGCGAAGCCATGCTCTGTCTGCGGCACTACAGCGTGTCCGTCCGTGGCGATCGGCCCGAATACCTCACGCTCAGTGGCGCCGATGCCTCCGAGCCTGGCCTGTTGGACATGGTGCACAGCGCGTGCCGGTTGCCAGTGAGTCTGGATGACGACGGGCAGAGCGTCGCTACGCTCGCGGATGGGCTGGCCGAAGCGCTTCCAGGCCGAGCAGGCCCGGTTGGTGGTTGGGCGGCCGCTGCGGGCCTGAGCCTGCGCGGTGTCGAGCCGCGACGGGCTACTGGAAGGCGGGCTGCATGATGAGCCGTGAGATTGATCTCATGCCGACCGAGGTTCGCGCTCGCGCGGAGGCGGGACAACGTGTCCGCCGTTCCGTGGGCATTTGCCTTGTCATTGCCGGTTTGGCCGGCGGGGCTGCAACGTGGGCTCACATTCGGTCCGAACGCGCATCGAGCGAACTCGTGCGCCTCGAGGCCATGGCGAGCCAGAGTCTGGAGCTTGAGTCGCAGGCGACAGCGTGCGGAGACGCTGCTGAGGCAATTGAATCCGCCATCAAGGACTACCACGCGGTGGCGCTGCCGATGCCTGTGACGTCTCTGGTCGCTGGCATCGTCGAGTCACTTCCGAGCGGCGGGACACTTGAGTCGCTGTCGATTGAATACGACGACGGGAGGCGACTCGGCGCAGATGCCGCGAAGCCCCGTCGATTGCTGGGAACCATCGAGGGGTTTGCCGGGAGCGATGAGGACGTCGCGGTGTTGGCCAGGCGGTTGGCCGCTCAGACGCCGTTTGAGGACGTTCGGCTCGAAGCGAGTCGATCGAGAACCGTGCGTGGCCGACCGGCACGCGGGTTCAGCATCCTGTTCGGAGTCACGCTTGATCGGACGTTCATTGTTCGCAGGCCGGGCGACGTCGAGGTGGGTGATTCAATGGCTAAAGCGGCGGAGTCGGGACCATGAAAGGCAGGCGAATCGAGCGATACGCAGTTCTGGGAACGCTGGTTGCGGCCGGTTTGGTGACGTGGCAGTCCACGCTGCCAAACTGGGCGGAAGCGGACGAGCGGGGCGTGCGGATCGATGACCTCAATCGCAAGGTCGGAGAACTCGCGAAGGCCCAGTTGGAACTTGAGTCTGAGACGAAGCGGCTCGCCGCTGCGCGTGACCGCCAGGATGCCGAGTGCAGGAGTGTGCCGGTGACGGCCGACGTCGCCGGATTGATGCAATCACTGGCCCTTGAGGTGGACGGGCACGTCGTTCGTGACCAGACCTTCACGGTCATGGACCGCCCGGAGCCCGAGGCCGACCGCTTTCAAGTATTGCCGGTTCAGATCGAAGTCGAGGCGGACTTCGCATCGGTGTGGTCGGTGATCGAGCGTGCGGAGGAACTCCCGAGGCTGCTGCGAATCTCAGGCCTGGAGATTTCGATGCTAGATCGCAACAAGCCGGTTCCTGGCGCCACGCAACCGCTCCACGCAACCGTGTCGCTTGATGTCGTGTACGCGCCGCCGGGCAGTGAGGAGGCCTCGCCGTGAATTCCCTCGTACTTCAATTGCGTCGGTTTGGCGTGCGTCTGACGGCGGATCGTCGGCGATTCGCCATCCTTTGCACGCTCATGGCGGTGGCCCTGCTGTTCTGGACCCGCCTGATCGTCATCAAGCGTATTCCCAGAACCGCTCTGGCCGATCCTGAGATGCTCGTGGCGGATGCGGGAGACGATGCGGGAGATGGCGGGGCCACACCTGTGGTCACGGTCATCCTGCCGGACCGCCCCAGCCGCGACCCGTTTGCGATCGATGCCGCAGCGTATCCAGAGGCCCTTCCCGAGCCGGCGGCAACACCCACCACGTCCGGCCAGAACATGGCGGATCCACGGGCGTCGATCGACGCCATGAGGTTGGAAGCCTCGATGCCGCCGGCGATCGCCGTCATTGACGGCACAACCCGCCGAATTGGAGACCGCGTGTCCGGTTCGGAGGGGCTCGTCTTCGAAGTTCTCGAGATTCGACCCAAGACCGTCGTACTTGGTCGGCTGGACGCCCGATACCTGCTCCGAATGGACTAACGGCTCAAGGACCGATAAGGGGGCGAGCGAAGGCATGGAGTTGAATGGACCGATATCGATCGTCGATGCGCAAGCAGATTCTGGCATTGCTGTTGTTGTGCGGGGCCGCCATGGCCGCGCCGGAACCCTCGGGTGCTTCCGATAACGACCAACCTGCGGCAGAAGACTCCGTGGCGGCTGCTGATCTTGGTTCAGCCGATGTCGCAGCTACTGATTACGGCACCTTCAATCTCAATGCCCGCGACATCGATCTGACGCAGATCCTGGAGATGCTCTCGGAGGTCTCGCACCGCAACATATTGGCTGGACGAGACGTCACGGCCACCGTCAGCGTGAATCTCTACGACGTCACATTCGAGGAAGCGCTCAAGGCGGTGCTCGAAGTGGCGGATTGCGCCTCCATCGAGGAGGGCAACTTCATCTACGTGCATCCCCGCGATCACGTCGAGCAGGTTCTGGAGGCTCGCCGGAAGAAGTCCAGCCGCGTGTATGAACTCTTCTATCTCTCTGCTGCCAACGGCCAGGAGATCGTGCAGCCGCTCCTCAGCGAGGGCGGCACCGTCGTTCCACTGGGAGATGTCACTGACGGGTTCTCGACCTCCGTCGACTCGGCAGGCTCGGATTCATGGGCGTTTTCGGCTCGATTGGTCGTCACGGACTTTGAGTCCAATCTCGATGACATCAGCGCCATGCTCAAGGAACTGGATGTGGCGCCGACGCAAGTGCAGGTTGAAACCGCCATTCTTCTGGCGACCGTGAAGGAACAGAACGCCTTCGGCGTCGATTTCTCGTTCGTGACCAGCCTGAACTTCACCGACCTCGTGTCCGGTGGCGGCCTGATCGACCCGGTCAGCCCGCTCTCGGCGGTCAACAATCTCTACAACGGTCAGACCGCCACGAACAACGCCATCGCCGGGTCGGGCCACAACGGCGGCTCGCCAGACAACAGCACGTTCAGCCTCGGGATCATCAAGGATCCCTTCTCGATCTTTCTGAGCGTGCTGGATGACGTGACGGATACAAGCGTGCTGGCGAGGCCCAAAGTGCTTTGCCTCAACCGCCAGCGGGCCAGGATTCATGTCGGCCGTGACGTGGGCTATCTCACCACGACGCAAACAGAGACATCGACAACCCAAACGCAGGAATTCATTCCCACGGGCATCGAGTTGGCTTTCAGGCCGTTCATCGCGCCCGACGGGATGATTCGGATGGAACTCAACCCGAGTCTCTCTGATGCGACGCAGCACCTCGTCAATGGGCTGAACGGACAGCCGGTCACCGTGCAGGACAAGACGACCAACAACATCACAACCAATGTGCGGGTTCGAGACGGAGAGACAATCGTCCTTGGTGGCTTCTTCCAGGAGAAGAGCACGATCACCCGCAAGCAGGTTCCGATCCTCGGCGACATTCCGTTGGCCGGGCCGATGTTCCAGGGCCAGGACGACGAGATTGAGCGTGTCGAGATCATCTTCCTGCTGACGCCACGCATCGTGAAGGACGAGCAGCTGTACGAATTGGGGCAGGAGAGCCTCGAAGTGATCGATGCCGTTCGAGTTGGTGTGCGGAGCGGTCTGCTGCCGTGGAGCCGTGATCAGGTGACGGCCAACTACAACCGAGATGCGCTCGTGGCCTACCGCAACGGCGAACTGGACCTCGCGCTCTTTTACGCGAATGCGTCACTGCGGCAGAACGCAACGCAGCCGGAGATGCACCGTTTCCGCAATCAGATCACCGGGGAGCACTCGCAGCACTGGGAGCGGGACATGTCTCGTCGCCTGTTGATGCGGGAGATGGAAGACGTGCCCGCTGGCCGGCTCGACCCCGAGCCAGTTCAGGAGCACTTTGACGAGGAGGCGCCGCCTGCGCCGCAACCCGTCAGCCTGTTTGGCCCTTCCAGCGAAGATTCACTCGTCATCGAACCGGCTGAGGATCTGGTCCTCATCGCCTGCGGTGGGGGAGGCGGCCGGTGAACATGCGAATGGCACTTATCGTGCTCGGCGTAGCAGCCATCGGCGGATGCGGCGGACCCTCGAAGGTTGGCAAGGAGATGCGCAAGCAGGCGTACTCGCGGATGGACGCCGTCAATGCCCGCATGGTGCATGAACAGGCCAAGAGCGCGTTTGAAACTGGCCAGCTTGAGCAGGCACGCGCGCTGCTTGCCGAAGCGATCGAGCGGTACCCGGACCAGCCGGCGTGGCATACGCTGATGGGCCGAATCCTGCTCGAGCAGCACCGACTCGACGAAGCCAAGCGCATGTTCGAATACGCCATCGAACTCGACCCGGAATCCTCTGAGAGCGAGTACTACCTCGGCGTGCTGCATGAGCGATGGTCCGGAGACGACGAGGCGGCGACGCACTTCACCCGGGCATGCGAACTTGACCCGACGCGTCCGCAGTATGCGTTGGCCTGCGCCGAGGCGCTGGTGGCGTGCGGTCGATTGGACGAGGCACGGTCTCGCATCGAAGAACGCATGGACCACTTTGAACATCACGCCGGCCTGCAACATTTGTTGTCGCAGATCGCCCTGCTCAAAGACGATCCTGAGGCCGCCGTTCGCCATTGTGAGTCGGCGAGGCTTCTGGAGCCGCACGATGTGGGCATGGCGCACGACATGGCTCGCATGTCGTTCGCGGCAGCAGATTGGACTGGGTGCCTCGAAGCGATTGATGACATTCGCAGGGCGGGCGGTGAGTCGACCGCTGCCGATCAGTGGATGGAAGTTCGTTCGCTCATGGCGATGGGCCGGTCAAAGCTGGCCAGAACCAGGCTCAGGGAACTCTGCCTGGCAGAGCCCGAGAGCGGCCCGAGGTGGCGTGATCTTGGCTTGCTTGGCTGGGACATCGGGGACTGGTCGTCCGTCTCACTGGCGGCCAGTCGTCTCAAGGGCACCGGAGACTTCCTGTATGAAGCCAGGTTGTTTGAAGGGCTGGCTGACCGGGGCCGGGGGGACGATGCGGCAGCGTCCGAGAAACTCGAGGCGCTCGTTGCGGAGTACCCAGATCGGCCGGAGGCGTGGGCCGTGCTCACGGGGGTCCGAATGCGCAGGGGAGATTTCCGGGGAAGTGAGCAAGCCAGAGCGCTTGCCGTGAAGTGGACCGCTGATCAGGCCGATGCAGGGGCCGTGTCAGGGGTGTACGGCACCCACGGTCCCTGACGGACCGCGCCCCTGGCCGACGTGAGGTCGGCATGCAGACCGTGATTCGATCCATATTGGGAGGAACACTCCTCGGCGTCCTGGCGGTCGGAGTCGGGCTCGCAGCCATGTTCGGCTGGGAGCAGGCCGGTTTCGACGCGGACCCCTGGGTGGCCGTCGCTGGAGCGGCGGGCGGCATTTGCGTGATGGGAACGCTGGCCGGTCTGGCCATGGCGCGGGCCCTGCGAGGTGTCCGGGCGGAGTTGAGTGAAGACCGCACAGGCGGGCGTGTCGTTGGCCCCCGCTGGATTCGACCGGTTCTGACTGCCATTGCGGAACACCAGGTGCGTCATCAGCAGGCCGAAGCTGCCTGGCGAACACGGCAGCGTGATCTTGAGATTCGCGCCCACGTCGCCGAGTCCGGCCGGCTGCAGGCCGAAGCTGTGCTCGACGTCATGGATGAAGCCGTGCTGGTCTGCAACACGCTGCTTGAAGTCGTCTTCGTCAATCACGCCGCGGCGGCCCTGCTGGGCTTCGACGCTGGCACGGCAGTGGGCCGCCCGCTCGCGGAGGTCGTGTCGGACCCCGGCCTGCGGCGAATCGTCTCGGCGACGCTCGAGGCTGGCTCGGACGCCGACCCGAGTCGCGGCGAACTGACACTCTCCGAGGGCGAGGCCGCATGCGAGATCGTGTCGGCGTGCGCAGCGGACAAAGCCGGTCGCACAACGGCGGTCGTCACGGTGCTGCATGACCTGACCAGGGAGCAGGAAATCTCCCAGATGAAGAGTGAATTCGTTTCCAAGGCCAGCCACGAGTTGCGGACGCCGCTGTCGTCGATGCGGGCCTACGTTGAAATGCTCGTTGACGGCGAGGCCTCGGACGAAGAGGCACGGCAGGAGTTCTACGGCATCATCCAGTCTG
>CAZMPA010000008.1:14578-20041 GCA_964567915.1 uncultured Isosphaeraceae bacterium
GGTAGACAACATGCTCAACATCAGCCGAATCGAGGCCGGCATCATCGAGGTGGATCGTGTGACGGTCGACATCGAGGACCTGGTCGATCGAGCCGTCCAGACCATCGAGCCTCAGGCCCGCGCCAAGCAGATCGATCTGCACACGGAAGTGGCTCCCGTCGGAACCATCGTCCAGGGCGATGCCGACATGTTGCAGCAGGTCGTCATCAATCTGCTTTCCAATGCGGTGAAGTACACGCCAGATGGCGGGCGGGTGACGGTCGCTGTTGACTCGGACACGCTGACTCGGAGCGTGCACGTCGCGGTGTCGGACACGGGCCTGGGCATCTCGGCGCGGGACGCCGACCACGTCTTCGAAAAGTTCTTCCGGGTTGAGAATTACAAGCGTGTGGCAAAGGGAACTGGACTGGGCCTGAACCTGTGCCGACACATCATTGAAACCGTACATCGCGGCCAAATCGGCCTGGAGTCCACGCTGGGAATGGGATCCCGGTTCTGGTTCTCCATCCCGATGGGCCGCGTTCCCGCCCGAGTGGCGGCCTGAGGAGCCTTCCGCATGTCTCGACGCATCCTCGTCGTGGATGACGAGTCCCACATCCTGCACGTGCTTTCGCTCAAACTCCGCAACAGTGGGTTCGTCGTGGACACGGCCGTGGATGGCGAGGACGCGCTGCATCAAGTGGCTGCCATGCCGCCGGATCTGATCATCACCGATCTGCAGATGCCGTACGTCAATGGCCTGGAGCTGTGCAAGCATCTCTGCGGCGACGCGGCGACTGCCGACATTCCTGTGATCATCCTGACCGCTCGCGGCTACAGCCTGGGTGACGAGGCTGCGGGGCTCGCCAATGTCCGCGACGTCATCAGCAAGCCATTCAGTCCACGGACGATTCTCGAACGCGTCCATCGCGTGCTCGGAACCGGCGCCGAACTCACGGAACGCGCCGCATGAGCACGCTCGCCGACACCACAGTCCGCACGCACTGCGACGACCTCGAGGCCATGCTGCGCGAGATCGGCCTTGTGCTCATGTCGTGCGATCTGGACGGCTCGCTGTCCTTGCATCATGCGAAGGGCCGCCGCGACTGGCTCACCGAACTGGTTCGGACACCTGCGATCGTGCAGCGTTCACTGGTTGAGGCGGCGAGCGGCTGGCGAGATCAAGTGGCACCAGCGCCTGTGGAGCTGGTGCCAGGCCTGTGGTGCGCGCCTGTGCCGATCCGGGATCGCCGGGCCTGTGTCGGTTGGGTCCTGCTGGGTATTCCCACGCGGTCCCTGCTGGACAGCGAGCACCTTTCCGCGATGTGTCAGGCCATCAACTTCGACGCGCGCGTTTGCCGCGAGCGTCTCCGTCGCCTGAGCATGCCAGGCGAGTGCGAAGTGCCGCGTCTGGCCGCGATGTTCTCCCGACTCTGGATCGACCGTCAGACCCGTGACGGCCGTGAACAGACGCTCGAGCAGGTCGGCCGGGAACTTGCGGAGACGTGGGAAGAGATCAATCTCCTGTACTCCATCACGGACAAGATGCGTGTCGAAGCTCGGCCGCACCGCTTTGCCGCGCAGGCATGCCAGGAATTGCTGCAGACCCTTCCGTATCGGTGGGTTGCCGCGTACATCGATCGCGAAGGGACCGGCGAGGGCCGCCTGATCGTGTCGGGCGACGCGCCGCGTGACCGGTCGAGTCTGCGGACCATGCTCGCTTCCATCGCCGGTCGCGGCGACTTGAGTGGTCCGGTCATGGCTGGCTCGGTCGCGGGTGATGATCCGGACCTGGACGCGCTCGGCACGGCCGGAATCGCCCATCCCATTGGGCGGGACGGTCAGGTCTTCGGCCTGCTCGTCGCAGGCGACAAACAGGGGCCCGACGTGTCACCGTCGTCAGTCGACATCAAGCTGCTGGCCGCCGCCTCAGCCCACATTGCCATTCATCTGGAGAACGCCGGCCTGTTCGATGACATGAACTCAATGTTCCTCGGGATGCTCGAGGCCATTACCTCATCCATCGACGCCAAGGATCGCTACACGTGTGGTCACTCTCGCCGCGTGGCCTTGCTGACCCGCCAACTGGCCGAGGCTGCAGGTGTGGACGCGCAGACCGTGCAGCGGATGCACATTGCGGGGCTTGTCCACGACGTCGGCAAGATTGGCGTGCGAGAGTCCGTGCTTTGCAAGCAGGGGCGGTTGACGGAATCGGAGTATGGCGAAGTTCGCCGGCATCCGGATATCGGCTGGCACATCCTCAAGGACATTCCTGACTTCGATGACATTCTCGACGGCGTGCGGCACCACCACGAGCGGTGGGATGGCGGCGGCTACCCGGCGGGTCTCTCTGGAGAGCAGATCCCGTTGCCGGCGCGGCTGATTGCGCTGGCAGACGCGTTCGATGCCATGTGTTCGAGCCGCACGTATCGCGCGGCCATGGCACGCGACGAAGTGCTGGCGGTCATCGAGAAGGCGGCCGGGACGCAGTTCGACCCCTCCCTCGTTCCGCACTTCCTCTCACTGGACTTCACTGAGTGGGCACAGCTGATTGAAGATCATCGCGGCAATGAGATGCCGCCGGCTCTGGAGGACGCGGCATGAAGATGCAATGGGAAGACCATCGTAGTGGAACGGTGCTTGCGCTCGAAGGCGAACTTCTTTTGGCGGATGTTGATGTCGTTCGGCGGCGATGCGAAGAACGCCTCGAGGCCGGCGCTCGGCTGATTCTGGATCTGCGGCAGTTGGACCGTGTCGACTCGGCGGGGTTGGAGACGCTTCTGTGGTTGCATGAGTCGGTTCAACGGCTTGGCGGCCAGTTCCGTGTCGTGCGTGGTGGCGGTCAAGCTGCCGCTGCGATGCATGTGACGCGGGTTGACCGGCGGATGGCCGTCCACGACACGCTTGAGTCCGCGGCCCGGTCTCTTTCGCGAGGGCAGGCGGCATGACTGGGAAGTGGCAGTACGACATGACGACGGACCTGGTTACGGACGTCCCGCTTGGGCAACTACTCGTCCAGCGTGGGGTGATCACGGAGCCGGATCTGGAGCGAGCGCTTGCGTGGCAGGCCGAGCATGGCCATCAGCATCTGCTTGGTGAGGTCATTCAACGACTCGAGCTGGCGACCGAAGAGGATGTGGTTCGTTCCCTCGCCGAGAGTTACGGCGTGCCGTTTGTGAGCAGTGTCGCCAAGACGGCCGATCCGGCCGTGATCGAACTGCTCAGCCGAGCATTCATCGAAGAGCATCGAGTATTGCCGCTCTTCCTGGTGCGGGGCGTCCTGACGGTCGCGGTGATCGAGCCGAGCAATCTCTTCCTTGCCGAGGAGATGGCCCGTATCAGTGGTCACGAAGTGCAGGTCGTCGCGGCCACTCGCACGGAGATTGAGAACGCCATTCGCTCGTGGCTGCCGGCCGCCAATGTGTTTGTGATCGACGACATTTATGAGGACATTGCCGAGGAGGACTTCTCGGTCATCGAGCGTGAGGCCACGGAGCTGGCGGACCTGGAAGAGGTCGCCGGGCATGGTCCGGTTGTCAAGCTTGTCAACTACATCATCTTTACCGCGGTGCAGGAGGGGGCGTCCGACATTCACATCGAGCCCGAGGATCACCGCCTTCGCGTGCGGTATCGGGTGGATGGTCGCTTGTACGAGAAACTGTCTCCGCCGCATCGCATGCACGCCGCCATCGCCAGCCGCATCAAGATCATGTCCAATCTGGACATCTCGGAGCGGCGCGTGCCCCAGGACGGCGACTTCAATGTGATGATGGAAGGCCGCCCGATCGACCTGCGTGTCTCGACGATGCCGGGCAAGTACGGCGAGAAGGTCGTCATTCGAATCATCGACAGCCGAAACAGTCGGTTGTCGCTCGACCAACTTGGCTTCGGTCCACGAACGCTCGAGGCTTGGCGCGACATCGTTTCGCATCCCAACGGCGTCGTGCTCGTGACCGGGCCGACGGGGTCCGGCAAGACGACGACGCTGTACTCGGTGCTGTCCGAAATCAACTCGGACGACAAGAACGTTTCGACGATTGAAGATCCCGTAGAAGCGCGGATTCCGGGCGTCAATCAGGCTCAGGTCAACGTCAAGGCCGGCTTCTCCTTTGCCGGAGCGCTGCGATCAATGCTTCGCCAGGACCCGGACATTCTGATGGTCGGCGAAGTTCGAGATGGCGAGACCGCCGCCATCGTGACGCAGGCGGCGCTGACCGGCCATCTCGTCTTCTCGACGCTCCACACCAACGACGCGCCCAGTGCCGTGACGCGTCTGGTCAATCTCGGTGTGGAGCCCTACCTTGTCGCGGCCACGCTGCGCGGAGTGCTTGCGCAGCGGCTCGTTCGGAAGGTCTGCCCGCACTGTAAGGTGAAGGCGGAGCCGGACGAGCGTATGGCCGCGATGATTCAGGCGTCGGGTGGTGACCCGGATGCTGTCTGGGAAGGCTCGGGTTGCGGCCGCTGCCGCGGAACCGGGTACGCCGGCCGGATTGGCGTGTTTGAGTTGCTGGCGCCCGATGCGGACCTGCTCGAGGCGATCGCCGCGGGTGAGACGCTGCAGTCCTTGCGGACTCGACTGACTGACGGCGGCTTCCGGACGCTCCGTGAAGATGGGTGGGAGAAGGTCGCTGCTGGGTTGACGACTCCCGAGGAAGTGCTGTGCGCAGCGAGCAAGTGATGGATGTGACCAGGACCAATCCGGACCGTACGTTCTCGTACCGCGCTCGAAGCAGCGACGGAGAGGTCGTCACCGGGTCGATGCCCGGCACGACGCCTGCGGAGATCGCGGCGATGCTTCGGGCGGATGGACTGGTTCCCACCGCGATTCGCTCGGCCGGTGCTGCCCTTCCGGACTTCGATGCAGAGGAGCTTCGGCGAGGCGAGGCCATTCGCCGAATCCGCCGTGATGATGTTGCGGGCTTTTGCCAGCAGCTTGGCGTGATGCTTGAGACGGGTGTTCCTCTTCCCGAGGCGCTTGAAGCCTGCAAGGCCCAGAGCAAGCGGAGGGAGTTCTCCCAGTTGCTCACAGAGGTGCTGCATGATGTGTGCGGCGGCACCCCGTTGTCTCGCTCGATGGCAAGGTTTCCCAAGGTCTTTCCGGCCATTGTCGTGAGCCTGGTTCGCGCGTCGGAAGCGTCCGGCACGATGGCGCTCATGCTCGGCCGGGTGGGGGACTACCTGTTGAAGGAAGAGCGAACACGCCGGCAAGTTCGGGGTGCGGCCACCTATCCGGCGTTCATGCTTGGCTCGGCCGTGCTGATCACGGCGTTCATGTTGGTCGTCATCCTTCCAAAGTTTGCTGCCATCTATGAGCGAAAGGGATCAGAACTCCCTGGTGCGACCAAGGTCATGATGGCCATCGGCGATGCGCTCCGGCACGGCTGGCCGATCTGGGTCCCTGTCACGGCGGCGGTTGTTGGAGGACTCCTGCTCTGGCGGCGAACCGAATCGGGCCGCAGAATGATTGACTGGTGCAAGTTGTCG
>CAZMPA010000008.1:20051-20757 GCA_964567915.1 uncultured Isosphaeraceae bacterium
CCCGGTGATCGGCCCGTTGACCGTGACGCTGTACCTGTCTCGCGCAGGCCGAACGATGGGCACGCTGCTCGCCGGCGGTGTTGGCCTGATTGATGTGATTCGCATCTGTAAGGGCGTCACGAACAACCTCGTGTTCGACCGCATGTGGCAGGACATGGAAGACCGCGTGCGTGAGGGCCGGGAACTCACCGGCGCCGTCGCAGAGTCGCGTTGGATTACCGCCGGGGTGGCGTCGATGATGGCGTCGGGTGAGCGAAGCGGTCGCCTGCCCGAGGTGATGGAACGCATCTCGACGCGATGCGACGAAGAACTCGAGACCGGCATCAAGAAGGCGACGTCCATGATCGAGCCCATGCTCATCATTTTCATGGGCCTCCTCGTCGGCGCCGTCGCCATGGCCCTCCTGCTGCCCATCTTCAAGATGTCCAGCGTCGTCGCCGGCTGAACCCCACCGACCGCCGGTCACTTTATCTGACTGTCCCACAGGCACTTAGAAAACTGCGATTTTCTAAGTCCTTGCGAATACAGCACATAAAGTGTCCGGGGGTTGTCAGGCGTAGCCAGGCATCGCGCAAGTTGTGGTCATACAGGCTGTTGACGTGACTTCCTCGCCCGGTAGAACGCCCCGACCGCCCGCATCACCGCGCCCAGGGCAACTGACCGCCGGTCACTTTATCTCCTGCAATCACAAGGGGTTACAGGATGG
>CAZMPA010000009.1:0-20604 GCA_964567915.1 uncultured Isosphaeraceae bacterium
GATTGCTCGACCGGGCGAGGACCGGGCAAGTCGGGAGGTCGCAGCCGCGGCGCTGGCCGGTGTCATGCAATGCGTGGTCGTGCTCAAGGGGCACGGGACCGTCGTCGCAGATCCGGACCGCGGGATCTGGGTGTGCGAGCAGGGGGGCGTTGAACTGGCGGTGCCGGGCAGTGGGGACGTTCTGACCGGCGTGTTGGCAGGGGTGCTGGCGCAGCAGGCCGCAGCGGGAGATGTGGACGTTTTTTGGGCCTCGCGCCTGGCTGTGGCGGCCCACGCTGCGGCGGGCGCGTCCTGGCGGCGTGAGCACGGGGAGCGAGGCATGCTCGCCCGCGAGCTCGCGGACCGCATCCCACAGGCTGTAGGCTTCACCGATGTCGCAGATTGAACCCGGACATACGCTGAGCAGCGAACGCTTCCTGCTGATCAACCCACAACTCGGCACCAGCCGCGGCGGGGCGCCCTACCTGCGGTGCCTGCTGCGAAACGCGGACGGCCAACTGGCCGGGCGATGCTGGTCGTTCGACGCCTCGCGGCTTGAGGGCCTGCATCGTGGCCCGGTCGTTGAAGTCGATGGGCAGGTTGTGGAGTGGCAAGGGGCGCCGCAGGTCAATATCGAGGCCATCGAGCCGGTACACGCCGATGCCGAGACGATGCGGGGCCTGATGCCGTCGGCGCCCGGGGACCCCGCCGCAGTCTTTGGTGAGGTCCGTGCCATGCTGCTCGGTCTGACGCACCCTGGCCTGAGGTCGCTTGCAGAGGCGTTGCTCGATGACGAACCACTCATGCAGCGGTTTCGCGAAGCGCCGGCCGGTGTACGCAAGCATCATGCCTGCATTGGGGGCCTGATGCAGCACACGCTTCAGGTCATGCGCATCGTCGACGCTGCTGCCGAAACATATGTCGGCACCGATGTCGCGTTGAACCGGGACCTGGTCGTACTGGGCGGCTTTCTGCACGATATCGGCAAGACCGAAGAACTCGACTGGACCGGGGCGTTCACGTACACACGGGATGGAGATCTCGTCGGGCACATCGTCCGCGGCGCGATGATGCTCGAGGAGAAGGCGGCCGAGGCCGAACTGGCGGGCGGTGAAGCGCTGGATGGCGACCTGCTGCTGCAGCTGCAGCATCTCATTCTGAGTCACCACGAACGCCGCGAGTATGGCGCTGCCAAGCCACCGATGACGCCCGAAGCGCACCTGCTGTGCATGGCCGATCGGCGCGACGCGACCCTGCATCTCGTCGATTGAGGGCGATGTGGTGCCGTCGGTACACTGGTCGGCCATGGCTGTCGCCCCGTCCATTCTGATTGGCATTCCCGTGTACAACGAAGCGGCGACCGTTGTGGAGGTGCTGGAGGAAGTCCGCCACTATGCGCCGAGCGTCCTGGTGGTCGACGATGGTTCTACGGATGAGACACCCCGCCTGCTCGCAACGCAGCCGGTTGATGTCGTTCGCCACCCGGCCAACCGCGGGTACGGGCGAGCGATGCAGGAGATGCTGCAGCGGGCCGATCACGACGGATTCGACTGGCTCATCACCATGGACTGCGACAAGCAGCACGAACCCGCAGCGATTCCAGACTTTGTGTCCTTGATCGAACAGGACGATTGCGACGTCATATCGGGGAGCCGCTACCTGTCCATCTCCGATGCCGACGACGTCCCGCCGCTGGACCGCCGGTCGATCAATGTCGCGATGACCGCTGTGCTCCACGAGAAACTGCCACTTGCCTTGACCGACGCATTCTGCGGGTTCAAGGCCTATCGCTGCGCGGCCTGCCGACAACTGACGCTGGACGTCGACGGGTACGACTTTCCGATGCAGTTCTGGGTTCAGGCGGCCCACCATGGGCTGCGGATTGCTGAGACGCCGGTGCGGTTGATCTACAACGATCCCAATCGATCGTTCGGCGGCCCGCTCGATGACCCGGAGAATCGCCGGGCTGTCTATGAGGCGACCCTGCGGCGGGAACTCATCAGATGTGAGTCCACGGATGCCCTCTGCCGCGTGTAGGGTCGAGACCGCGGGGCGGTGGACGACGCCCGTGGTGCATGCGGACGCTTCGTCGTCGGCGTCCCGGCGGGCATTGGGCCTTCCGGCGGACTGCCCGCTCATCGTGACCGGCCACGCGCCGCACGTTCCGCACCCGGGCGTGCTTGCCAAGTACATCGGTGCTCGCGCGTTGGCCGATCAGTGCGGCGGGGCGGTCGTCAATCTGGTCATCGACACGGGAGTCGAGCGGGTGGGGGGCGTTGAGGTTCCGCTGTTGGGGCCGGACGGGCTCGTGTCGGCGAAGCAGGTGCGGTGCGCGGTTGAACGTGACGGCGTGCTTGCGATGCGCGGGCCGGCGGATGTGCAGCCGCGGGCTATGCCAGCCAGCCTGATGCCGCAGGCGGTCGGTGGACTCGCCAGCATATGGGACGCCTGGGAGCGGGCCGAAGGCGCGACCGCGGCGACGCAGGCGGCGGACATGGTCGGGCGGCTGCTCGAACCGCATGTGGGTGTCATGCAGGTGGTCTACGCGTCGCGTCTGCTGGAGACACCACTGGGAAGGGAATTGATGGACGCTGCGCGAAGTGATCCGAAGGCCTGCGTGGATGCCTACAACGCGGCTGCGGGGGCGGGCCGTGTTCGCCCGCTCGAACAAGATGAGACGCCGTTCTGGGTCGTGGAGGAAGGGGTTCGCCGGCGTGCTACGGTGGTCGATCTCAGCCGTGCTCAACCGCTTCTGCCAACGGCGCTGGTGACAACGGCAATCGCCCGCACCTGTCTGGCTGATGTGTTTGTGCACGGGTTTGGGGGCTGGAGTTATGACCGATCCATGGAGGCGTGGGTGCAGTCGTGGCTGGGGTGGACGCCTGCGGCGGCCGTCATGGCGACCGCCACCGTGCCGCTGGCATCTGATCTGGCGGACCAGGCGATTCAGACCGGCCGGCAGGCTCGGCACGACCCCGCTGGGAACGAGGGGGTTTCCGACATGAAGCAGGAGTGGCTGCGGAAGATCGAGTCGCTTCCGCGAGGCGGGAGTGCGCGACGGGAAGCATTCAAGCAGATGCATGCTGCGCTCTCTCAGGTCGCGGGCGCGGGCGAGCGTGACGTGGCGGTGCGGGCGTCGGCTGCCGCCGCTCGACGGCGGGACTGGGCATTTCCGTTCTACGTGGACGCGGACCTGGAGGCGCTGCCCGCTGCGATCATCGAAGCCGCAGGCCTGCAGCATCCCACTTGCGGCGAACCGTGTCCTGGTCACTGATCTCGATGCGGACGCCGTCTACGGTCGTCGCGCGGTTCCAGCGGCCGTCCGGCGTAAACGTGACGGAACTCGGCAACCCGTCTCGGCCTGACCAGATCCAGCACACGTGGTCGCCCTCGGATGCGTCGCGGCGAATCGTCGCTCGAGGCGTCATGGTGCTGTCGTCCCATGTGTGCCAGGCGGCTCGGGGGTAGTCGGTGAGGGAGATCACGTCGCGCGCGAACCAGCGAAGCGCCCGCGGCAGCCACGGTGATGACGGATACAGCGTCCATGTGTCGCGGGTTCCGTGGGCGTCGTCCTGACGGATCACGAGCAGTTGGCCGCGGGGATGTGACACAGTTGGCGGCTCGCGGATGGCAATCTCTTCGCTCCCGGTTCGCTGCTTGCCTTGCGTGCGGGTCGTTGAGTCCACCCAGGATTCCCGCTCCAGATCCCAACTGACCCAACAGCGTTGCACGCGGTCCACATAGGTGTCGGTGTCCTCAGCGAACCGCAGGTGGGTCACGACGAGCAAGCCCTCTTCCTGCTCGGCGTTCGTGGCCGGGCCGGGCGTGGTGCGAACCGCCGAGCGTGGGGCGGCCTTCGCCGTCAGTGTCCCGTAGGCGATCTCGCGGTCCGCGGCTCCGGTCGGGTCGTAGACGCGGAGAACGTGCTCGCGGCCGGCGAGCGAACGCACCGCCGATTCGTCGAGGGACTGCACGGCCGCCTGGCCCCGGCGGAGATCGGCGTCCAGTTGGGGCCTGCCGTCAGCCCTGTCGATGAGCCGGGCGCTCTGAAAGGACTGCTGGAGCAGTGGTTGCGTCTGCTCAGCGGCTTCTGGCGTGGTCACGGCGCCAACGAGGAGGCAGTGCCCGAGGGCCTGCGGCGCGGCCAGCCAGCCCAGTCTGGCCCGTTGGCCGCTCGCGGTGGTGTGCGTGAGCCAGGTCACAGCAGCTGGGCGGTCTGCGAGCATGAGCGGCTCGATCACGGCGGCGGCGCGTGTCTCGGGGGGCACGCGCGATGTAAGTGCTGCCCGCAGGCAGGCTTCGGGGTCAGTTTCGTCCAATTCAATGGACTCGATCTTGAGGCTCCACCTGGGCGTTGAGCCCCGTTCGCGGACCAGAAACGCTGCTCCGGCGTCGCCCGGCCGCTGGACGAGGTCTCCGTGAGGCACGGTCATCTCCACTCCGAGTTCGTCGCTGATCAGCAGCGTGCTGGAGGAGAGCAGCGTGGCGAGCATCATGGCGGTGAGCATGTGCGGACCTCCAATTGGGAGCATGACAGAAGCGGGGCCAGAGCGTCGTTGGCCTTGACAGGGGGCCGGGGGAGCCTATCATCGTCGTTTCGCGCTCGGTCGGTGGACCGGGTTTGCGTGCTTTGTATCGAAGTTGATGGAGCGTCGGCGCCCCCAAGGGGGAGCCAGAGTGATTGAACGATGAAGATTCGTATCCGAATGGAAGCCTACGACCACCAGGCGCTCGATGCGTCGGCGAAGGAAATTGTCGATCACGCCAAGCGCACGGCCGCTCGAGTCAGTGGTCCGGTACCGCTGCCGACGCGGCGCGAGGTCTACACCGTCAACCGCTCCACATTCGTGAACAAGAAGTCCCGTGAGCAGTTCGAGATTCGCACGCATAAGCGCATCATCGACATCTCCGAGCCGAGCCCCAACACGATTGATGCGCTCAACCGGCTCGTCGTGCCTGCGGGCGTATTCGTGAAGATCAAGGCCTGAGCAGGACGGAAGCAGAACGATGACACGGGCACTGATTGGAACAAAGGTAGGCATGACCAGATGGTTCATGGAGGACGGCACGAACGTCCCCGTAACCGTGCTTGAGGTCGGGCCCTGCACCGTCACGCAAGTGAAGACTGTTGACAGCGACGGCTACGACGCTGTGCAACTTGGCTACGGCGAGGTCAAGGCCCGCCGCAGCACGATGCCCGTCATCGGCCACGACCACCGCGCAGGAAGCGGGCCGCTCGGTGCGCACCGGGAGATTCGCGGCGAGACCGACGCCGAACTCGGTGACACGCTTGATGTCTCCATCTTTGATGATGCGAAGTTCGTTGACGTGCTCGGTACGAGCAAGGGCAAGGGCTTCCAGGGTGGCATGAAACGGCACAACTTCCGCGGACTTGAGGCATCGCACGGCGTGAAGCGTCGTCACCGGTCGCCCGGGTCCATCAACGGCCACGCGACCAACCTTGGTACGGGGCCGAAAATCAAAAAGGGTAAGCGGATGGCTGGCCACATGGGCCACGTCACCGTCACCAGTCGATCGATGCCTGTCGTGTCGATTGATGCGGATCGAAACCTCATCATGGTGCAAGGCACCGTTCCAGGACCGGTCGGTGGATCGATTCTGGTGCGGGATGCCGTTCGCCTCAACAAGCAGAAAGCGAGGGTTGCCAAGGCGGGCTGAAGCCTGCTCGACCGGCCACGGCCGGACACGACAACCCGAATCGGAACGCCGAGTCGCAGTTCTACCTCCCACCCCCGAAGGCCCGTCATCGGGAACCACGGGTGGGGCCACCTGAAAGGGTGGTTCGAAGCATGGCGAGGAGAGCCAGGCGCAAACGGTCCTTGGGACCACAGGTGTAGAGAACGATGATCGATCTTCCCGTACTAGACAAATCGGGCAAGCAGGTTGACACCCTTGCCATCGACGAAACCGCACTCGGAAACGAGGTGCGCCCCGACCTGCTGAAGCAGGCCTACGTCATGTATCACGCGAACCGTCGTCAGGGCTCGGCCCGGACGAAGAGTCGTGGCATGGTCGAAGGCTCGACTCGCAAGTTGTATCGCCAGAAGGGCACGGGTAACGCCCGGGTCGGCAACGCCCGGACGGTCGTCCGCAAGGGCGGCGGTGTGGCGTTTGCCAAGACGAAGACCACCGAAACCTTCCGCAAGAAGATGCCGAAGGCCATGCGGCGGCTCGCCAATCGCAACGCATTGCTGGCGAAACTGGTGGACGGCGAAGTCAAGTGCATTGACGGCCTCGACTTTGATGCTCCCCGCACGAAAGACATGAAGCAGGTGCTTTCATCCTGCGGCGTCGATCGCACGTGTCTTGTCGCGCTGGATCAGGAGAATCGCAATGCGGCCATGTCCGCCCGCAACCTCGCGGACGTGGACATCATCCGTATTGATCAGCTCAACGCATTCGAATTGCTCAACCATCGGTATCTGCTCGTGGACCGTGCCTCGCTCGAGGCCTGGCTCGCCGCGGACGCCGCTGCTGATCAGGAGGCCGCGTGATGCGAAACACAGACGTCATCCGTCGCCCGATCGTGACTGAAAAGTCGACTTGGGAGGCTTCCGAGCACAATCGGTACGCCTTCGAGGTTGATCGCTCCGCCAGAAAGCCGGACGTCCGCACCGCGGTGCAGGAGTTGTACGGCGTTCGGGTGTTGGAAGTCGCTATCCAGAACCGCAAAGGCCAGAGCCGCCGCAACAAGTTCGGCTACTGGACGACGAGCGACATCAAGCGGGCCATCGTGAAGATCCATCCGGAGGACCGCATCGAGCTCATCTGAGGCTCGTCAGGACAGAACCATGCCGATTCGAAAGTACAAGCCGACAACGCCTGGCCGACGCAACGCGTCGGTGAACACCCACGCAGAGGTGACCAAGCGTTCTCCCGAGAAGTCCCTGCTGCGTCCGCTGTCCAAGAATGGTGGCCGGAACAATCAGGGCAAGATCACCGTGCAGGGCCGCGGTGGCGGTCACAAACGGCGTTACCGCGTGATCGACTTCAAGCGGACCAAGGACGACATGCCGGCAACCGTGGTCGGGATCGAATACGACCCGAACCGCTCCTGCCATATCGCCCTGGTCGAGTACGAAGACGGCACCCGCAGATACATCCTCGCGCCGGTCGGCATCAAGCCTGGCGACACGGTGCTGAGCAGTGGCTCGCAGATTGAGCCCAATGTCGGGTGCTGCATGCCGATCGAATTCATTCCGACAGGCCTGACGCTCCACGCGGTGGAGTTCGAGCCTGGCAAGGGTGCCCGAATCTGCCGCTCGGCCGGTGTCGGGGCGCGTCTGACCAACAAAGAAGGCCGCTGGGCTACGCTGGTGCTTCCCTCCGGTGAGCTGCGGCAAGTCTCAATCAACTGCCGCGCGACGATCGGGCAGGTTGGAAACACCGACCACCAGCTCGTGAAGCTCGGCAAGGCCGGTCGCAACCGGTGGCTCGGACGCCGCCCGAAGGTTCGCGGCATGGCGATGAGTCACCATGACCATCCGCTCGGCGGTGGTGAGGGACGCAGCAAGGGCGGCCGAGAGCCGGCCAGCGCGTCTGGAACGAAGTCCAAGGGTGGACGCACGCGGCAGCGACGCAAGGCGTCGAATGCCCGAATCCTGCGTCGCCGCAAGAGCCGTCGTTACGGCCAGTTGAAGCTCTGACGGAGATATAGAGATGGGACGCTCACTCAAGAAGGGCCCGTTCGTGGACGAGAAGCTCTACAACAAGGTCATGGCGCAGTCCGAGGGCGGCGGCAAGCGGCCGATTCGCACATGGGCTCGCGCGTGCACCATTGTGCCCGAGTTTGTCGGACACACCTTTCAGGTGCACAACGGCCGGTCGTTCAACGACGTCTTTGTGACCGAGGACATGGTTGGGCACAAGCTCGGCGAGTTCTCGATCACGCGGATGTTCCGCGGCCATACGAATAAGAAGGAGGGCCTGAAGTCCGGTCGGTGATCCGACTCGGCCAGGCATTCCGCCATGAAGCATCAAGCAAGTCACAGATTCGCCCGCATCGCGCCTCGCAAGGCACGGCTTGTCGCGGATCTCATCCGCGGGCTCCGCGTCGACGACGCCATGAATGAGCTCGAGTTTTCCAAGAAACGAGCCGCCTGGTATCTGAAGGCGGTCCTGAAGAGTGCGATTGCCAACGCCGAGGAGCGGGACGCGGACGTCTCGAGCCTGGTGGTCTGCGAGTCCCGTGTGGACGAGGGGCCGACGATCAAGCGATTTCAACCGAAAGACCGCGGCCGGGCGCATCCGATCCGCAAGCGGACCAGCCATCTGCACATTGTGCTGGACGAGAGGAGCTGATCGATGGGACAGAAGGTTCACCCATTCGGATTCCGTGTCGGCATCACCGAGGCTCATAAGTCGCGGTGGTACGCTCCGAAGGCGCTCTTTGCCGAACTGCTCGTGGAGGATCACAAGATCCGCGAGTTCGTCGATAAGCGACTCAACCGCACGCCACCGTTCGCCGCCGTCTCGGACATTTACCTCGAGCGAACGCGTGAGGAGCTCACTGTCATCGTCAAGACGGCTCGGCCCGGTCTGGTGATCGGGCCGAAGGGCGTTGAGATTGAGAAGTTGACGACTGATCTCCAACTGATGACTGGCCGCAAGGTGTCGGTCAAGACCGTCGAGATCCGCAGTCCCGATACCGACGCGACGCTCGTCGCCGAGGCGATCGCCGAGCAGATGAAGAAGCGGTCCAACTTCCGCCGCCTGCTCAAGCAGCGGTGCGAGTCGGCAATGCAGGCCGGTGCCAAGGGTGTTCGCATCCAGGTCTCGGGCCGTCTGGGCGGTGCAGAAATGTCCCGCAAGTTTGTGACCCGTGAAGGGTCCATTCCGTTGTCGACGCTGCAGGCCAATGTGGACTATGCGAGCGTTACGAGTTTCACCACCTATGGCGCCATCGGCGTCAAGGTCTGGATCTACAAGGGCATGTTCACCGACGCCGAAGAGGATCAAACCGAATCGAAGGCCGCCGGTGCCCGTGCACGAGCGAGAGGTCGCCGCTGAGCCCTGCTCAGTAGTGAGGAGAACGTCCGATGCCACGGATGCCCAAACGAGTCAAGTTCCGCAAGCAGATGCGCGGCAAGTTGCAGGCCAAAGCCGGCCGGGGCAACTATGTCGCCTTCGGCGAGTACGGCCTGCAGGCCCTCGAGCCCCACTGGATCAGCGCGAGGCAGATCGAGGCCGGTCGTATTGCTGCTCAGCACTATCTGCGCCGTGAAGGCAAGGTCACGATCCGGATCTTCCCCGACAAGCCCATTTCAAAGAAGCCGCTCGAAACGCGGATGGGCAAGGGAAAGGCGGACGTGGACTACTGGGCAGCGCGGGTTCGCGCTGGCACGGTGTTGTTCGAGATCTCTGGCGTTTCTGAGGACATGGCGAGGGCAGCAATGGCCCGCGTCGCACGCAAGATGCCGATTCGTTGCCGGTTTGTCGGCAAGAGGCTTTCGGTCTGACCTGGAGGCGATGAGCAGATGACACCCAACGAAGTCAGAAAACTCGGGGATGACGAGATCGACATTGAGGTCGCGAGCCTCCGTCGTCGTCTCTTCGACCTTCGGTGCCAGTTGGTGACCGAGAAGATTCAGCACACATCGCAGTTTGGCGACGTCAAGCGTGACATCGCCCGGCTGTTGACGGAAAGACGAGCCCGGCAGATCGCCGCGGCCGGAGGCGAATGACGTGAGCCATCTCAAGGACATCAAAGTCTCGGACAACGCGTTGCGCCGCATCGGCGTCGTTTCCGCCGCCAAGCGGGACAAGACGTGTCGCGTGTCGATCGACTACCTGACACGGCACCCCAAGTACGGCAAGTACATTCGCCAGCGGACCGTCCTGCACGTGCATGACGAAGACAACACGGCAAACGTCGGCGATCGCGTCGAGATTGCCGAGTGCCGCCCGATTTCAAAGACCAAGTCGTGGGTCCTGCTTCGCGTCGTCGAGCAGGCTCCCCCATCCGAGTGAACCTCCTGGAACAGGACATAGAACGATGATCCAGAAAGAATCCAGAGTCGAGGTCGCGGACAACAGCGGCGCCAAAGTCGTCAGCGTGATCGGCGTGCTTGGTGGCACGACCGCCCGCGGGCGGCATTCTCGGCGAACCGCTGGCGTGGGCGATCAGGTCGTCTGCTCGGTGAAGAAGTCGCTCCCGAACTCCGCCGTCAAGCAAGGTGACATCGTTCGCGCTGTCATCGTGCGGACGAAGTATCCGACCCGCCGCAAGGACGGGTCCTACGTACGCTTCGATTCGAACGCGTGCGTGCTCATCAAGGAAGGCAACCCCGCCGGCACACGGATCTTCGGTGCGGTCGCCCGTGAACTCCGCGAGAAGAACTACATGAAGATCGTCTCGCTCGCTTCGGAGGTGATCTGACCATGGCAAGGCACGTACGCAAGGGTGATTCGGTCGTCGTGACGGCCGGGAACGATCGAGGCAAGGTCGGCGAGATTCTCCGGGTCATCCCCGATGAGAACCGGGTTGTGGTGCAGGGCGTGAACATTCGCGTTCGCCACCTCAAGCCGACGCAGCAGAATCCCAAGGGCGGTCTTCTTCGCAAGGAGATGCCGATCCACATCAGCAATGTCAGCCCGGTCGTTGAGGGGCGCGGCAGCCGCGTCCGCTTTGAGACTCGGGAAGACGGTTCGAAGGTCCGAGTCGCCGTTCGTGGTGATAAGGAACTGTCGATTCTGCGAGGGCCCAGGCAGGGCTGAGCCCCGCGAGGAGTGATTGAAGATGGTTGCCGAAACAAAGACAGTGCCGAGACTCAAGCAGCAGTACGACGAGGTCGTCGTGCCGAAGCTGCGTGAGGAGTTCTCGCTGAAGAATCCGAACCAGTTGCCGCGACTGAGCAAGGTGCTCGTCAACAGCGGCGTCGGTCGCTTCCTCGAGAATCAGAAGCTCAAGCCCGAGATCAGAGACACGGTCATCGACACGTTGACGACGATCACCGGGCAGAAGCCGATCATGGTGATGGCTAAGCGATCGGTCGCGAACTTCAAGGTTCGTGAGGGTGCGCCGTCGGCCTTCGTGGTGACGCTTCGCCGCGTGCACATGTGGCACTTCGTGGACCGGCTGATGAATCTTGCCATGCCGCGAATCAAGGACTTCCGGGGTGTGAAGGACACCGCCTTTGACAAGGCTGGCAACTACTCCCTCGGTCTGACCGAGCAGGCCGTGTGGCCTGAGATCAACATGGCTCGCGTGAGCTTTTCACACGGTATGAACATCAATATCTGCTTCGAGCAGTCCAGCCCGGAGATGAGCCGCTTCATCCTCGGTGAACTCGGAATGCCCTTCGTACGGAAGGAAGACTGAACATGGCCAGCAAACGTGTATTCGCCAGAATGAACAAAGAACCGAAGTTCTCCACCCGCAAGCGGAACCGGTGCCTGCTCACCGGACGCAGCCGCGGCGTGTACAGGAAGTTCGGGGTCAGCCGGATCATGCTTCGCCAGCTCGCGCTGGAGGGCAAGATTCCCGGAATGCGGAAGGCCAGTTGGTGAGGAACGGTTTGGTGAGGTACAGGGCCTGCGGGCCTCTGGAGTGATTCAATGTCGCAACAAGATCTGACAGCCGACATGTTGACCCGAATTCGGAACGCCGTGCGAAACCACGCGACCGAGGTCATCTGTCTGGACAATCGTCTGAACCGTGGTGTCGTGCAGGTTCTTCAGGACGAGGGCTATATCGACGGCTGGGACACCGAACAGGTCGGCGCCCGCACGCATCTCCGGGTGCGGTTGAAGTACGGCCCGCGAGGTGAGGACATCATTCGCGAGATTCGCCGGGTGTCCAAGCCCGGGTGTCGTGTGTACGCGGGTGTCTCCGATATTCCGCGGCCAATGCAGGGCCTGGGAACGGCCATCGTTTCCACTAGTTCTGGCGTCATGAGCGACCGGCGTGCCCGTGTCGAGCGGGTGGGCGGCGAAGTTGTCGCCATCGTCAACTGATCGTGGTGAGTGTGAGGTAGGTATCAATGTCTCGAATCGGCAAGAAACCAATTGAAGTGCCCGGCGGCGTGAAAGTCGACGTGAAGGCGAACGATCGCCGGATCGACATCAGCGGCCCCAAAGGCTCCCTCGAATACACGTGGCACGACGACATCGACGTCGCGTGGGACGAGGCCGCCAAGGCGATCACGTGCTGCATCCGCGACGAGCGAGGCGGCGAGCGTTCCGCTCGCGCTCAGTGGGGCACTACTCGCAGCCGAATCCAGAACATGGTGACCGGCGTGGCGCAGGGATACACCAAGGTGCTCAACATCGTCGGTGTGGGCTGGAACGCCAAGCCGATGGGCAAGACGCTCCAGTTGAATGTCGGCTACTGCCACCCGGTGGATCTTGCTCCGCCCGCAGGCGTCGAATTCGCGGTTGATGGTGGTACCAAGATCACCATCACCGGTCCCGATAAACATGCGGTCGGTCAGTTCGCGGCCAATGTCCGCGACCAACGGCGTCCCGAGCCCTACAACGGCAAGGGCATCATTTACGAGGGTGAGATCGTCATCCGCAAGCAAGGCAAGGTGTTCGGAGCCTGATCCTTCCCACGAGGGAGCAATCGTCATGAAAAGAAACGTACAGCGGATCAAGCGTCGTGTTCGCCGGAAGAAGGGACTCCGGAGCAGCCTCATGGGCAGCCCGGACCGCCCGCGTCTGACGGTGTTCCGCAGCGCCAAGCACATCTATGCTCAGGTCATCGACGACCTCAGTGGCAAGACGCTTGCCGCGGCATCCACGACTGAAAAGGTGACCAGTGGAAGTGGCGGCAACATTGCCGCTGCCGCCGAGGTCGGCAAACGGATCGGAGAACGAGCGGCGGCGGCTGGTGTCAGCGCGGTCGTCTTCGATCGAAACGGTTTCAAGTATCACGGTCGGGTCAAGGGCCTGGCCGACGGTGCCCGCGAGGGCGGGTTGAAGTTCTGAGCCGGGTTCCCGGCAGGCAGGTACACGTCAATGGCTGAATTTCTCGAAGGATCAGGTGGAATCGAGTCGACTACGGTCGGCGTTTTCCGCACGGCGGCGACCGTCAAGGGTGGCCGGCGCTTCAGTTTCTCCTCGCTCGTGGTCGTGGGTGACCGCAATGGTCGCGTCGGCGCCGGGTATGGCAAGGCGAACCAGGTGCCCCCGGCGATCGAGAAGGCGCAAAAGATCGCGAAGCGAAACATGCGGCCGTACCCAATGCAGGGTCGGACGATTCCCCATCAGGTTGAGGGCCGCTTTGGCGCATGCCGCGTTCGGCTGGTGCCGGCATCGCCCGGTACGGGTGTCATCGCCGGCGCTTCGGTTCGCGCCGTGCTTGAGATGTTCGGCCTGCAGGATTGTTTGACCAAGTCCTTCGGGTCCAACAACCCCAAAAACCTCGTCAAGGCCGTCATTGACGGTCTTTCGCAGCTGCAGAGCAAGGAAGACATCGAGCGATTGCGTGGTGTGACGCTCGGAAACACCGTTGTCGAGGACATGGTCACTCGTGGCTCGGCATTCGTCGCGACGCCCGCCTCTGATGGCGACGACGAGGCGGAGGCCGCCGAAGCGACCGATCAAGAGCAGGCACCCCAGGAGCGCCCCGCCGAGTGATGCCCCCCGGGCAGCTCGAGGAGACACAGTCCCATGATGATCCACGATATTACGTCTAAGGCCGGCAAGTACAAGAGCCGGAAGCGCATCGGGCGAGGCCCGGGCAGCGGGCATGGCAAGACGTCCGGCCGCGGCCACAAGGGCGCGGGCTCTCGCAGTGGCAACCGCCGCCGGGCCTACTTCGAAGGTGGCCAGATGACCTGGGCCCGTCGCATGCCCAAACGCGGCTTCACGAATGTGCAGTTCCGCACCGAGTATCACATCGTCAACCTCAAGGACATCTCGGACCGATTCGCGGACGGCGATGCGGTGACTGCTGAGACGCTGAAGGCCAAGGGGCTCATTCGAGACACCAAGAAGCCAATCAAGATTCTCGGCGAGGGCGATCTGACGGTGAAGGTTGACGTCACGGCGAACAAGCTGTCCAAGTCGGCCGAGGCCAAAGTCACCGCCGCTGGCGGAACCGTCACGGTGGTGGAATTGAAGAAGTGGACGCGGGACACCTCCGCTCCCAAGAAAGCCAAGACGAAGCCAGAAACTCCGGCGGCGACAGCGACTGAACCAGAGGCCGATACGGATGGAACCGAGGACTGATCTCAGCCGACGCTTCGCGTCAAAGGAAAGTTGACCCGGCATGCTCAACGCCGTTCTCAACATCTTCAGGATTCCCGAACTTCGCAATCGCGTGCTCTTCACGCTTGCGATGATCGCGATCTATCGCATCGGGTTCTGGATCCCGCTCATCGGCGTCGATCAGACGCAGCTTGAGGAACTCGCACGCCAGTCCGCCTCCGAGGCAACTGGCTTTGGCAAGTTGCTTGAGTACGTATCCGTCTTCTCAGGCGGTTCATTCAAGCAGTCGACAATCTTCGGCCTGGGCATCATGCCCTACATCACCGCGTCGATCATCTTCCAACTCCTGCAATCCGCGGTTCCCCGCCTGCAGGAGTTGAAGAAGGAAGGTGCCAGCGGTCAGCAGAAAATCACCGAGTGGACCCGCTACGCGACCATTGCCATGTGCCTGATCCAGGGCTTCATGTGGATGAAGTTCCTGCAGGGTCAGGGATTGGTGCAGCCGCAGTTCCGCACGCAGACCGGCATTCTCGTCTTCTACTTCGGCGGACTGACGGCACTTACGGCCGGCAGCGTCTTCCTGATGTGGCTGGGCGAGCAGATTGACAAGTACGGCATCGGAAACGGTGTGTCCCTCATCCTGACAGCCGGCATCGTCTCTCAGATGCCGATGGCGATCGGATGGCTGGCCAACAACGTCGATTTCTCGCTCCAGAGTGGGGAAGGCGGCGTCGGGGTTCTGGGCATCCTGTTCCTGATCATCGCCTTTGTCATTGTCGTCGCGGGGTCGATTCTGATCACCGTTGCGCAGCGGCGGATCCCGATTCAACAGGCTCGTCACACGCGGGGGCGGAGGACCTACGGCGGGCAGAAACACTATCTGCCACTTCGCGTCAATCACGCGGGCGTCATGCCGATCATCTTCGCGTCGTCACTGCTGATTTTCCCGTCGTCGTTCCTTGGGTATCTGGCGACCTCTGTTTCGCAGGACTCTCCTGCGTGGTGGCAGAGCATCGTCTTCTTTATGAACCGGAACTTCCAGTTCGGTGAGTACCCGTACATCGTCTGCGAGATCATTCTGATCTACTTCTTCAGCTACTTCTGGACCACCGTGGTATTCAGCCCGGACGACATGGCCCAGCAGCTGCGTGAGAACGGCAGCTTCATCCCGGGCCTGCGACCAGGTCCGCGGACTGCCGAGTATCTCGAGACCGTGGTCGAGCGGATCACATACGTGGGCGCCGGCTTCCTGGCGATCATCGCGGTGATTCCTTCGATGGTCGCGAGGTACATGGATATTCCATTCTTTGTGTCGAGCTTCCTGGGGGGAACCGGGTTGCTCATTGTCGTGAGCGTGGGGCTGGACCTCATCCAGAGGATTGAGGCCAATCTCCTCATGCGTAATTACTCAGGTTTCATCACGGGCGCTGATGCGTCCAGAAGAGGGGGCGGATCGTCGCCCTCGGGTTCATAGGAGGTCCGTAGGGACGCACGCATGGCCAAGGAGGAAAAGATCGTCCTCGACGCCGTCGTCACCGAGGCGCTGCCAGACACCAGGTTCATGGTTGAACTTGAGAATGGCCAGAAGATCCTCGCGTACATCAGCGGTCGAATGCGGAAGTTCTACATCCGCATTCTGCCCGGAGACACCGTCAAGGTCGAGATCAGCCCCTACGACATGACCAAGGGCCGCATCGTCTACCGCCAGTAGGACCTGGAGCAGAGCATTATGAAAGTCAAAAGCAGCATCAAGAGACGTACGAAGGATTGTCAGATCGTGATCCGCAAGGGTCGGCGGTACGTCATCAACAAGAAGAACCCCCGCCTCAAGCAGCGGCAGGGCTGAACGAGTTCACGGAGCGAGACACATGCCACGTATTGCAGGCATCGACATTCCTGAGAAGAAGAAGGTTCGGTACGCCCTCCGGTACATCCACGGTATCGGTCCGAAGTTCGCGGACGACATCCTCGAACAGGCCGGCGTGAACCCGGACACGAGAGCATCCGACCTGACCGAGGCCGAGGTGGTCGCGATCGCTGGGCTCATCGACGACAACTACATTGTCGAAGGTGCGCTCCGCCGTCAAGTGGCCCAGAACATCCAACGGCTGCGGGATATTCGAAGTTACAGAGGCGACCGACACCGCCGCGGCCTTCCCGTCCGCGGACAACGAACCAAGTGCAATGCTCGCACCCGCAAGGGCAAGAAGCGCACGGTTGCAGGCAAGAAGGGCGTCAAGGCCTGACCCTGAGTCGAGACGAAAGAGGATCAGTCCACCCTTCCGCCCGGAGAAAGCACCCATGGCAAAGAAGAAAGTTAGAAAGAACATCGGCAAGGCGATCGTCCACGTGACGGCCTCCTTCAACAACACGATCATCACGTTCACGGATCTCAGCGGCGAAACGCTCTGCTGGGATTCGGCCGGGACGGTCGGGTTCAAGGGCGCCCGCAAGGCCACGCCGTTTGCCGCCACCCGTGCCGCCGAGCGGTCCGCTTCCAAGGCGAAGCGAATGGGTGTCCGTGAGGTCGAGGTTCGCGTCAAGGGACCTGGAGGTGGACGGGAGTCCGCCATCACAGGGCTCGACCACGCCGGCCTGACCGTGACGGCCGTAGAGGATCACACGCCGATTCCGCATAACGGATGTCGGCCACGTAAGCAACGCCGCTGCTGAGCGGCTGGTTTGACCCGGCCCCACGTTGGGGCCACCCGGGTCGGGCGCAGAAGGAGGTCGTCTCCATGCAGTGGAGAGACGATCGACCGAGTACCCCGAACCGGTTTCCCTCAGGAAACACCGCTGCGACCTGGAGTGTCCCATGCACGTTCGATGGAGAGGTCTGGAACTTCCCGCCAAGGTCGATGTCGACGCGGCTTCGCGTACGGACTCATTTGCTCGCTTTACCGTGGAGCCGCTTGAGCGTGGCTTCGGTACGACGATCGGCAACAGCCTGCGACGCATTCTTCTGAGCAGCATCGAGGGCGCCGCCATCACGACCGTTTCGGTCGGTGGTGTCGAGCACGAATTCACTACGATTTCAGGCATGAAGGAGGACGTCACCGACCTCCTCCTGAATCTCAAGGGCATGGTGGTCGCCGTCGACAGTGACGAGGACGGCCCACGCACGATGACGTTGCATGCGAGCGGGCCAGGGTCCGTGACTGCCGACCTCATCGAAGCGGATCCTGCGATTCGCATCCTGAACCCGGATCATCTGATTGCCACCCTGACCGATGCCGTCGACCTTGACATTGCGATGACAGTCGAGCGCGGACGCGGGTATTCCCCCGCGACCGATCGGCATCTTCGGAGCGCCGAAGAGCAGGTCATCGGCGAGATTCAGGTCGATGCGATTTACAGCCCCGTTCTGCGTGTCCGGTTCCGCGTCGAGGACACTCGTGTCGGGCAGAAGACCAACTTTGATCGGCTGGTGCTTGACGTCTGGACGGATGCCACGATCACGCCTGAGATGGCGCTGACCGAAGCCGCGAAGATTCTTCGCAAGCACCTCAACCCGTTCGTGCAGGTCGAGGAGCCGGGCGACGTCCGCGTCTCTGAACATGCCGCCGCGGCTGCTGCCGTGGATGACGATCTGATCAAGAAGTTGAACATGTCGACGGCCGACATGGACATGACTGTCCGATCAAATAACTGTCTTGAGTCGGCTCAGATTGCCACCATCGCGGAGCTCGTGACGCGAAGCGAAGCCGAATTGCTGGCCCTTCGTTCGTTTGGCAAGACGTCGCTTCGCGAGGTCGTGAAGAAGCTCGAGGAAATGGGGCTGACGCTTGGTATGCGTCTGCCCGAGGGCTATGAGGCCCCGGAGTCGGCCTACACCGGCTGAGTGAATACAGACGCCCGAACTCCGCCGTGAGGCGAAGCGACGGTGAGGAGATGAGACATGCGTAAACGCATCCAAGGCAAACAACTCAGTCGCGACAGCGAGCATCGCCGCGCGATGCTGCGAAATCTGGCAGCTGGACTCTTCGAGCATGGTCAGATCGAAACGACGATGCCCAAGGCCAAGGCCGTGCAGCCCTTCATCGAGAAGATCATCACGACCGCCAAGAAGGGCGGCCTCAATGCGAGGCGGCAGATCGAGGCGAGACTGAACGATCGAAAGATCCACTCGTGGGTCGCTGATCCGAACGTCCCGGACTCCCGCAAGGAGAACGCGTGGTTCGATCTGCCTGCGGCATCGGACATTGAGGTCAATCGGTACGGCGAGCTTCGCAAGGCGCCCCGCCTGGTGCAGCACATCATGACGGCCGTGGCGGATCGCTTCCGCGATCGTGATGGCGGCTACACCCGAATCCTACGGACTGGCCGGCACCGGCTTGGAGACGGCGGTGACATCGTCGTGCTCCAACTTGTTGGCGAGGAGGAGGGCGCTCAGATCGGTGGCGGCACGTCGACACGGCGGAAGCAGGCCGACCGACGCACCGCCTTCGCGGCGTCGCTCCGCAAGGATCAGCCTGCGGCGACGGCCGACGAGGATCCAGCCGAAGCTGAGGCCGAGGTGGCTGCCGACGAGGCGGTCGAGGAGGCCGCGGCGACCGATGCGCCCGAGGTCGAAGCTGCCGCCGACGCCGAGGCGGATGCCGCCGAAGAAGAGGCGGCTGAAGCGGACGCCGAGAAGCCCTCGGACGACTGATCGTCACACACAGATTCAAGTCGCACGCCCCGTTCACCTGAGCGGGGCGTGTTGCATGGGTGGGCGTGCCCTGCGTCCCGTCAGCAGGTCTTCCATCGGGCCCGCATCGCGGCGATTTCGTCGTCTCGAAAGAAGTGCTGGGTAACGGGGCTGTCATAGAGCCGCGACAGCAGCGAGTCAGGGACGCGTAGCTGCTCTTTGAACGCTCGGTACTGCTCGGCGTACTTCTTGTCGCGGCCATCGTTGGACCGGGCGCCCATGGTGATGGGACGCCCCATGAGGGAACACATGGCATTACGTTTGCCCTCGTCGGGGAGGTCGGTGCGAAAGATCAGGATCGACCAGTGGCCGGACTCAACAAGCGACCATCTCCGGTCGCGGTCGAATGGCTCGGCCAGGAGATCGACGCCGAGCACGGCCTGGATCTCGGTCTGAAACCAGGTCAATGGCTCGTCGTGTTCGAAAACGTCGATGAACCCGGAGAGCAGGTCTTCAATCGCGACACGCTCATGGGCTCGGCGAACCCCCCATATCTCGTCGAGGTGTTGGAAGTACGATGAGACGTTCCGAGCCATGGGGTCGCGGACCATCGTGACCACTTTGGAGGCCGCTCCCGTCTCGATGAGTCGCCTTCGAAGCATGGTCCCCGCGTGAGTTCTATCTCCGTACCGATTGGATACCCGTCGCTGCTCGTGCACGACGCCGGCATGGCGGCGGAGGTTTTCCTCGTTGCACCAGTGCGTCTGGAAGACACGGACACCATCGGTCGCCTGCAAGGCATCTCGGACGGAACTCGATCCCACCTTACCCATCTGGTAGACCAGCACGATCTCATCACCGAATGCCACGGCCTGAGCAATCTGCCGGGCGTTCCGGAGGCGGTGGCGCCACGCGCGGATGCGGCGACGAACGGGCTTCTTGAGGGTGGTTGTCATCGGGGGCGGCGTTGACGATACCGACTTCGGACGTGGTGTGGCCAGACAACCATGGTTCGAGCCGCGTTCGCTTTCCGCCCGAGCAAGGGCGGCCGGCTCGGACGCCTCCCGGCACCGATTGTCCCGTATCCTGCCCGCCATGCTCGCTGAACTCGACACCCTGGAAGGGGAGGCCCTTCACGCGCTGGCCGCCACATCGGATGACGCGGCTGTAGAGGCCTGGCGGATTGACTGGCTGGGCACAAAGGGACGTCTCAAGGGGCTGATGGGCCGCATGAAGGACGTTGACCCCGCCGACCGCCCGGCGTTCGGCCAGCGTGTCAATGCCTTGAAGCAGACACTCAACGCGGCTTTCGAGCAGCGAAAGGCGGAGGCCGGGCAGGACTGCTCGGGCCCACCGCTGGATGTCACGGAGCCTGGCACACCGACCGGACTTGGCCGCCGGCACATCATCAGCCGCACGGTGGCAGAGATCCTTGAGGTGTTTGCCCGCATGGGCTTTGAGCCGGCGACGGGTCCTGAGGTCGAGGACGAGTGGCACAATTTCTCGGCGCTCAACGTGCCCGAGGATCACCCCGCCCGCGAGCCGATTGACAACTTTTATCTCGACGGCGGTGGCATGCTTCGCTCGCAGACGTCGACGGTGCAGATTCGCGTCCTGGAGAACACGCCTCCGCCGGTGCGGATCGTTGCCGCCGGACGCGTCTACAGACCCGATACGCACGACGCCACGCACTACAGCATGTTCCATCAGGTGGAAGGACTCTACGTCAACCGTGGTGTGACGCTCGTCGACCTCAAGAGTACGCTGCTCGGGTTCGCCCACGCTTACTTTGGCAAGGAGGCGGAGGTTCGCATGCGGCCGAG
>CAZMPA010000010.1:0-1917 GCA_964567915.1 uncultured Isosphaeraceae bacterium
TGCCTCGGCTGCCTCCTTGAAACGCGCCTCGGCGTCCGGATCATCCGGGTTGCGATCCGGGTGGAACTTCATCGCCAATCGACGATACGCGCGCTTGACCTCATCCCCGGACGCCTCTCGGGCAACGCTGAGGACTTCGTAATAGCAGCGAGTCGTCGACATGTCGGTGGCTCCCTTTCATCCCGGGCCCCCCGCCGCCAATCAGCGACGAGGGGCCCGTGGGGGAGAAAGGAGGTTCGTCAGACGATGGCGCCTTCGACCGGCTCGGCGTCTTCAGCCAGGTCGGTCAGCGCGACATCGGTCGTAAGCATGAGTCCCGCCACGGAGGCGGCGTTTCGGAGAGCGGTTCGGACCACAAAGGCAGGATCGATGATGCCGGCCTTGACCAGATCACCGTACTCACCTGTGCCGGCGTTGTAGCCGAATCCGTCCTTGCCATCCTTGACCTTCTCGACAACGACATCACCGTCGGTGCCCGTGTTGTCGGCGATGCACCGGCACGGCGATTCGATTGCGGCCATGACGATGTCGAAGCCGTACTTCTCGTCACCCTTAGCCTTGCTTCGGCCGGCGTTGATCGCATCCATCGCCCGGAGATACGCGACGCCACCACCGGGGACATAGCCCTCCTTGGCGGCGGAGCGGGTTGCATTGAGCGCGTCGTCGACACGATCCTTGCGTTCCTTCATCTCCAACTCAGTCGCGCCGCCGACCGACAGGACGGCCACGCCGCCGGTCAGTTTGGCCAGTCGCTCCTGGAGCTTCTCGCGGTCATAATCACTCGTCGAGCTTTCGATCTGCGTGCGAATCTGATTGGCTCGAAGTTCGACGTCCGCCTTCTTGCCGGCGCCCTTGATCATCGTGGTCGCGTCCTTGGTCACAACAATGCGCTTGACCTTTCCAAGTTCGCCAACCTGGACGTCTTCGAGGTTGCGGCCCAGATCCTCGGCAAAGAACGTGCCACCGGTCAACGCAGCGATGTCACCAAGCATGGCCTTACGGCGTTCACCGAAGCCTGGCGCCTTGACAGCGCAAATCTGCAACACGCCGCGAAGTCGGTTCACCACGAGTGCCGCGAGGGCCTCGTTCTCGACGTCTTCCGCAATGATGAGCAGCGGCTTGCCACTGCCCGCCACTGTGTTGAGCAGCGGCAGCAGATCGGGAAGGTTTGAGATCTTCTTCTCGTACACCAGCACATACGCGTCCTCGAGTACGCACTCGGCCGCCTTTGGATCAGTCATGAAGTAGGGGCTGAGATAGCCCTTGTCGAATGCCATGCCTTCGACATAGTCCAGCGTCGTTTCGGCAGTCTTGCCTTCCTCCACTTCGACGACACCGTCGTGCCCAACCTTGCCGATTGCCTCGGCGATCAAGCCGCCGATCTCAGCATCGTGGTTCGCGGACACGGTCGCGATCTTGCGAAGATCGTCCTTGCCCCGGCAGTCTCGAGCGGACGCCTCGATGGCGTCGCACGCGATCGCCGCCGCCTTGTTGATGCCTCGCTGAATCGCCACCGCGTTGCCTCCGGCGGTGACGTGCCGCAAGCCATTTCGGTAGATGGCTTCAGCAATGACCGTCGCGGTCGTCGTGCCGTCACCGGCAAGGTCCGCGGTCTTCTTGGCGACCTGATGCACCATCTGGGCGCCCATGTTCTGGAACGGTCCTTCAAGCTCGATCTCCGTGGAGACCCACACACCGTCCTTGGTAACCGAAGGGCCACCGAACGACTTCTGCACGACCACGTTGCGACCACTTGGGCCCATCGTCGACGACACGGCGCGTGCGAGTTGACTCACACCTTCGAGGAACTCATCGCGAGCCTCGGTATCGAACTTCATCTGCTTCACGGACATGGCTGTATCTCCAATCGCTGACGCGAGGACCGACTCACTCGATGATTCCGAGCAGTTCACTCTC
>CAZMPA010000010.1:1927-6321 GCA_964567915.1 uncultured Isosphaeraceae bacterium
TGAGGTGCTTGACGTTCTTGATCTCGATCTCGGTGCCGGCGTACTTGCCGTACACGACGGTGTCGCCCTTGGACACCGTGGGTTTGATACGCTCGCCGTTGTCGAGCCGCTTGCCGGGGCCACAGGCCACGACCTTGCCCTGCACCGGCTTTTCCTTGGCCGACTCGGGGAGATAAATGCCCGACTCGGTACGGCTCTCGGCCTCGAGCGGACGGATGATCACGCGATCTTCCAGGGGTTTGACTGCCATCACTTCGTTCCTCCATGCGGCCGCGGCCGCAAATCTGTTGTGTCCTCTCACCGCGATGCGGCGAGTACATATTCCGTTCTCAGAAGCCCATTCCAGGCATGCCGCCCATGCCGCCCATGCCAGGCATGCCACCCATGCCACCCATGCCACCCATGCCGCCCATCGCGTCCATGCCTGGGTCACCGGCGGCGGCAGCTTCCTCTTTGACCGGGATGTCGGTGACGATGCAATCGCACGTCAGCAAGAGCCCCGCGACGGAGGCCGCGTTCTGAAGCGCGGTACGGTCCACTTTGGCCGGCGTAATCACGCCGTCGTCGAGCAAGCATCCGTAGTTTCCGGTCAGCGCGTTGTAGCCGAACGAGCCTTCGCCGTCGGCGACGCGGGCGACGACCACCGTGCCCTTGGCACCAGCGTTGTCGGCGATCGTTCGCAGCGGCACATTGAGCGCGTCCTCAACCATGTCGACACCGTACTTCTCATCGCCACGCATACGCTTCCGTGTCGCGGCGAGCGTCGAGGCGGCCCGAATGAAGCTCACGCCGCCTCCTGGCACGACGCCTTCCTCGACCGCAGCACGCGTGGAGTGGAGTGCGTCCTCGACGCGGGCCTTCCGCTCTTTCAGTTCCGCTTCACTGCCGGCACCAACGTTGATCTGGGCGACACCTCCACTGAGTTTGGCGAGTCGCTCCTGCAGTTTCTCGCGGTCGTAGTCGCTGTCGCTCGCATCAATCTCGCGGCGGATCTGATCGACTCGGCCCTGAATGTCGGCCGTCGAGCCGGCACCTTCGACAATGGTCGTCGTGTTGCCGTCAATCACGACCTTCTTCGCCCGGCCGAGCTGCGTGAGCGAGACCTTCTCAAGATCAACGGCAAGGTCCTTCATGACGGCCTCGCCGCCGGTCAACACGGCAAGATCACCGAGCATCGCCTTGCGGCGGTCGCCGTACCCGGGCGCCTTGACCGCGCACACCTGCGCGACGCCACGGAGCTTGTTGATGACCAGCGTAGAGAGCGCTTCGCCGGTGATGTCCTCGGCAATGATGAGCAGCGGTTTCTTCGCCTCGACTGCCTTCTCAAGCAGCGGAACGATCTTCTGCACGCTGTCTATCTTGTCTTCGTGAATCAGAATGAGCGGCTTGCTCAACTCGACGACCATCTTCTCGGCGTCGGTGACGAAGTTCGGGCTGAGGTATCCGCGGTCGAACTGCATGCCCTCGACGACATCCACTTCCGTCTCGAGACCCTTGCCCTCTTCGACCGTGATCACGCCGTCCTTGCCGACCTTCGAGAAGGCCTCGGCCATGATGCGACCGATCTCCACGTCGTTGTTTGCGGAGATGGTGGCAACGGCCTTGATGTTGTTCTCGACCGGGCGGGCCATGTCGGCAATCTCGTCGACGACGGTATTGACCGCAGCCTTCATGCCGCGGATGAGCGCGTTGGCGTCAACGCCAGCGGCGATGTGGCGGAGCCCGGTGCGGAAAAGGGCTTCGCCGAGCACCGTGGCCGTCGTCGTACCGTCACCAGCCACATCACTGGTCTTGCTGGCAGCTTCCCGAACAAGTCGAGCGCCCATGTTTTCGACTTTGTCGCGAAGCTCAACCTCCTCGGCGACGCTGACCCCGTCCTTCGTGACGGTTGGACCGCCCCAGGACTTGTCAATGACCGCATTGCGACCACGCGGGCCCAACGTGGACTTGACGGCAGCGGCGAGTTTCTCGACTCCGCTCAGCAGTGCTTTGCGAGCGTCGGTATCAAAGGCCAGTTCCTTGGCGGCCATGGGCGGTACTCCTGATTTGGGGACGTCCTTCTCTCCGCCCGTCCCAGCATCCGAGCAGATCCGGGAGCGAGCGATTGGGAGTACCCGCAACTGGCGCGCCAAAATGAGCCAAATCCTGGCCAGTCGGGGGCACCTCGGCCCACCAATGGGGCTCAGTCGCCCTGACAGGGTGTTTCCGGGACCTCTTCGGCGCCTGCCAGGTTGGCAGCAGGCGGCTGCGGATCCCCGAGCAACTCCACCAGCCTCAGCGGCGGGCGACAGAGCGCTGTCCGAATCCACCAGGCGTTGGCCACCAGATAGCACTGCCCCACCGTGACAAAGAGCAGTGCCGTGAGGCCGATCGTGACTGGAATCACGCCATAGATGCCGTCCGGATCTCCCACCGCGGCCACCGCTACCATGGCGACCCACGCCGCGATCGCAAGCCCGAGGGCCGCCAATTGCGAGGGGATCCGCTGCCGCCGAACGGCACCACTGCGAAACTGCCGGGATCGACGGCCGAGTTCAAGCAGCACTCCACGAATTCCAATGAGCGAGAGACCGAGGCCCGGAAGTGGCAGCACCGGACCCGCCACGGCAAGCGGTCCACCCTGCAAGGGGGACCGCCACGTGGCCGCCACCAGCATGCCGGCCACAGAACAAAGAACGCCAGCCAGAAAGAGGGTCGTGGAGCGGCGGCCCGCTCTGTCACCGCCGGCCGCTCGCGACGGCCGCATGCCCCACCAGCCCGCCGCGCCCATCAGCCCCGCAAGGGTTGCAGCCGGCCACCACGGCCACGTTTGCCATCCTGCCGGAAGCCTGCCCATCAACGCCGAGGGATCACGCACGCCCATGAGAAGCGACGTGACTGCAACAATCGCCAGCGAAATGAACGCGAAGAACAATCCTCGCCCGACAGCCGACGCATTGGCGATGGGAGGAAGCCGGTGCGCGTCAGGGTCGATCGAGCCAGCAATCGAAAATGGATTGGGCAGGCCACACTCGGGACAACGCCCATCCGCCGGGGATCCCTTGAGTTCATACCCGCACTTCAGGCAGTCCAGACTGGCGACGACCTGCCGCCCCTTGAGCGACACAGGGCCGTCCACACCCACCAGTCGATCAGGAATCTGCTGCACGCGACCTCCACACGGGGCGGTCCGCTCCACAGGGCTATACTCGGCCGCCCAATGCAGACCGATGCCCTCAAACGGTTACGAGAGAATATCACCTCCGTTTTCCTTGGAAACGGCGTAGCGGTGGACCGGGTACTCGCCTGCCTGCTCGCGCGGGGGCACCTCCTGATCGAAGACGTCCCAGGCGTCGGTAAGACGGTTCTGGCCAAGGCGCTCGCCAAGAGCATCGGCGGAACGATCGCGCGGATCCAATGCACGCCGGACCTGCTTCCCAGTGATGTCACCGGAATCACGGTGTATGAGCGAGCCACGAGCGAGTTTCGCTTCCAACCTGGACCAGTCTTCCACAACATCGTGATCGCCGACGAGATCAACCGCGCGACGCCACGCACCCAGTCCGCCCTGCTGGAAGCCATGGCCGAGGACACGGTGACCGTCGATGGAGAGACGCATGACCTCCCCAGTCCCTTCATGGTTGTGGCAACACAGAACCCCTACGAGTTCGAGGGCACGTACTTCCTGCCCGAGAACCAATTGGACCGATTCCTGATCCGAGTCAACCTCGGGTATCCGGCACCTCCCGACGAGGCCCGCGTCATTGAGCGGCAACCGGCCAGAACAGATCTGCGGGCGCTTGGCCCGGTTGTCACAGTAGACGACGTCCTTGCACTTCAGAATGCGACGGACGCCATCACGCTCGACCAATCTCTGATCGACTACATCATCGCGCTTGCGACGGCGACACGCCACCACGACGACGTCCAGATTGGTGTGAGCCCCCGTGGCTCCCTCGCCCTCGCCCAGGCCGCCAGGGCAACCGCCCTGCTCGCGGGCCGCGCCTACTGCATTCCCGAGGACATCGTTTCCAACGCGGTTCCAGTCTGCGCGCATCGCGTCATCAGCAGGTCCACCATGCACGAGGGTGATACGTTGACCGCGCGAAAGCTGATGCAGCAGGTGCTCGAGACCGTGCCCAGCCCGGCCTGATCAACTCACTCAGCCGATCGCCGACGCGCGGAGCACCGCTATGTCGGGCACGTTGCGGTACAGCCCGTCATAGTCCAGGCCGTACCCCACCACAAACGTCTCCGGAATGTCGAAGCCGACGTAGTTGCAGTCGATCTCGACCGCTCTGGGCGTGTCCTTACGGAGCAGTACGCAGAAGCGAACGTCGGCGGCACCCGCAGCCCGCATCATTGTGTCGAGATGCCCGAGTGTTCTGCCAGAGTCGAGGATGTCGTCCACAAAC
>CAZMPA010000010.1:6334-20439 GCA_964567915.1 uncultured Isosphaeraceae bacterium
GAGCACGGTGGAGCCTTTGATCCCCGGCGGAAGCGGAGACTGATCGACGATGCCTTGACTGCTTGTCGATCGGCCCGGATACGACGAAATGGTGATCGGCTGAATACGAAAGGCCAGCGGCAACTGCCTGACCAGATCCGCGGTGAAAAAGAGGCTCCCCGTCATGACCGGGACAACCACCAGATTCCCCGCATCCGCAGCCCCCCCGAGATCGCCCACGAGCTGCGTTCCGAGCTGCTCCACGCGGTCGGCAATGGAGTCCCGGTCGATCAACACGCTGTCTATGTCGCCGTACATGGCTCGGGATGGTATCGGTCCGCCGCCGGGCCGCCCATGGGCTCATCCGCCAGTATCCATAAAGTACGCTCTGACAACATGTTAGGGGCTTTGATTTGATCCAGATCGACTGTTTTGCTATCGTGGGCTGGCTATGGCGACCACGCGAAAAACCAAAAGCACACGATCCGGGGGTTCCAAGCAGACACCAGCCAAGAAGGGCCGGGGCGGCAACCCGACCAAGTCGGCGGCCGCCATCCGCACCTTCCCAGCTGCAGTCAAAGCCCTCCTTGAGCGGCCCAATGTCGAGCGGCTTCGCCCCGCCCGCATCGATCCCGACGCGTTCAAACTTTCCAGAATGGCGAAGTTGCTCGAGGCGATCGGCAACCCGCATCACGACCTGCATGCAGTACACGTCGCCGGCACGATTGGCAAGGGATCGACCGTCGCCATGATGCAGTCCATGCTGCAGGGGTGCGGCTGGACGACCGGGACCTACACATCGCCGCATCTGGTGGACATCCGCGAGCGGATCGCGATCAACGGCGTACAAATCAGTACGGCGGCGTTTGCCGAACGAACCCGCGAGGTGACCGAAGCCGCCGAGGCCGTCGCTCCGGATGCATCATTCTTCGAACTCATGACCGCTATGGCCATGAGGCATTTCGTGGAAGAAGCGACCGACGTCGCGATCGTCGAGACCGGACTGGGGGGCCGGCTGGACGCCACGAATCTCCTCACGCCCGCAGTGACGCTCATCACCAGAATCGATCTGGACCACCAACATCTTCTGGGGCAGACGATCGCTGAGATCGCCCGTGAAAAGGCGGGGATCTTCAAGCCCGGCGTCCCGGCCCTCTCGGTTGCCCAATCGCCAGAGGCCGAGGCTGTACTGCGAGAAGTCGCCGAAGAAGTCGGCACGGATCTTCGAGTCATCGGCAAGGACATTGAGTTCAGCAGCCGGTTTTGCGTCACCGACGACCTCGGCGCCCACATGCGGGTTTGCCTCCTCGGCGACAGGAATCACTACATGCACCTGCCCGTGCCCTTGTCCGGATCTCACCAGGCGGACAACTGCGCCTTGGCGCTCGCTGCACTGGACATGCTCGGCCGCGGCGCAGAGGAGTTTGAGGAGTCGTCCATCTTCCGCGGCCTCGCCCGCACGAAGAATCCGGGCCGGATGGACATGATCTGGACCCGGCCACGCATTCTGGTCGACGGCGCCCACAACCCCGCATCGATGCAGGCCCTGATGCGTGGCATCGGCTCACATATTCAATTCGACTCGATGATCTGCATCTTCGGCTGCAATGCCGACAAGGATGTCGATGCCAACCTCGAAATGCTGGCGCTGGGTGGAGACAAGATCATCTTCACGAAGGCGTCGAACCAGCCAAGAGCCGCCGAACCGGCCGATCTCGCAAAGCGGTTCGAGAAGCTGAAAGGCAGAAGCTGCCAGACCGCCGAGACGGTTCGCGAGGCGATTGAGATTGCATCCCAGGCCACCGGCCGGGATGACCTGATCTGCGTCACCGGCAGTTTCTATCTGGTTGGGGAGACTATGGGGATCTTCGAGAAGCTCAAGGCTGATCGAGCCCGCTGATTCCCCAGCTCGGCTGCGTTCGCCAGCTCGCGTGATTCCGCCAGCCGGCAGGGCCCCATATCATCTCCCCGCACATGGGCGACTCACAGAACATGGCCGGATCGACCGTCCCCGACGAGGCGACTACACACCGGTACACGGCTGCGTTGGCAGACACAATCGAACATCGCTGGCAAGCCGAGTGGGAAGGCGAGCGTGCCTTCCGAGCGATCAACCCAGGCGAGCCAGACTTTGATCCTGACGCGCCGCGGTTCTACTGCCTGGACATGTTTCCATACCCGTCGGGCGCGGGACTGCACGTCGGGCACCCCGAGGGCTACATCGGGTCGGACATCATCAGCAGGTACCGCCGAATGCAAGGCCACAACGTCCTGCACCCAATGGGGTGGGATGCCTTTGGCTTGCCTGCCGAGCAGTACGCCATCTCGACCGGCGTTCACCCGGCGGTCACCACACAAGCGGCGATCGACAATTTCCGGCGGCAATTGCAGCGCTTTGGATTCTCGTACGACTGGGAACGCGAACTCGCCACCATCAATGAGGACTATTACGCTTGGACTCAGTGGATCTGGCTTCAGGCCTGGGGTGCCTGGTACGACCACGCAGACAATCGCGCCCGCCCGATCTCTGAATTGGAGTCGGCGCTGGACGCTGGCGACGCGACCCTCGATGAGCACGGCGACATCGCGTGGGATGGCGGAGACGCGTCGGTCTGGCGAGATGCCGACCACCGCACCCGGTGCGACGCCCTCGATCGGTGCCGCCTCGTGTATCTGGACGAACAGATCGTCAACTGGTGCCCGAAGTTGGGCACGGTTCTGGCGAACGAAGAGGTCATTGACGGCCGCTCGGAGCGAGGCGGCTTCCCTGTCGTCCGCAGGCCCCTGCGTCAGTGGATGTTCCGGATCACCGAGTTTGCCCAGCGGCTACTCGACGGGCTGGATGGCCTCGACTGGCCGGAGTCGACCCGCGCGCAACAGGCCGGCTGGATCGGCCGAAGCGAGGGGGCCGACCTGCGGTTCCCGATCGCGGGCTCGAACGACGCGCTGGATGTGTTCACAACGCGGCCCGACACACTCTTTGGGGTGACCTTCATGGTCGTGGCCCCCGAACATCCGCTGGTCGAGCAGACGCTCCGGCATCCTCCCGAGCACTGCGATGCAGCCGCCGTCACGGACTATGTCGAAAGGGCTCGTAACCGAAGCGATGTCGACCGCATGGCAGATGGCGACGACAAGACAGGCGTGCCGCTGGGCATTGATGTCGTCCACCCCGCCACTGGCAGTCGCCTTCCCATATGGGTCGCCGACTATGTCCTGATGGGGTACGGGCACGGCGCAATCATGGCCGTCCCGGGGCACGATGACCGAGACCACGCATTTGCGAGCCGGTTCAACTTGCCCATCATCGAAGTCGTCACAGCCCCGGATGGCTTCGAGGATGATTGCTGGTCCGGCGATGGGGAGACCATCAACTCGTCGTGTGACGCCCTCACGATTGACGGCCTGCAAACGGCACGAGCCAAGGCTGAAGTGATTCAATGGGCCGAGTCCAAAGGATGCGGCCACGGAAGAACGACCTGGCGGTTGCGGGATTGGCTGTTCTCCCGCCAACGGTACTGGGGCGAGCCGTTCCCGATTGTCCATGGTCCGGACGGCACTCACTACCCCGTGGCGGAGGACAACCTCCCGGTCACGCTTCCCGCGCTGGACGACTTTGCGCCCGCCGAGAGTGAGGATCCGCGGCCGCTACTGGGCAAGGTGGCATCGTGGATCGAAACCACGGCCGGCGAAGCCGGCGTCGACCCGAACGTGCTCCCGCCCGAGACACCCGTCACGCGAGAAGCGAACACCATGCCGGGCTGGGCGGGCTCGTGCTGGTACTTCATCCGCTACTGCGATCCGCACAACGAGCAGGCATTCGTTGGTGCCGAGGCCGAGCGATATTGGCTTGGACCATCGGGCGATTCAAAGGGTGGCGTGGACCTCTACATCGGAGGGGCCGAACACGCCGTCCTTCACCTGTTGTACGCGCGGTTCTGGCATCAGTTGCTCCACGATCTCGGCCACTTGTCTTCGGACGAACCATTCCGACGGCTCTTCCACCAGGGCATGATTACGAGCTTCGCGTGGAAACGGGCCGACGGTTCGCTCGTGCCGGTGGACGAAGTGGACGAAGACGCTGGCACCGAGGTTTCAACCGGCCAGCCGGTCGAGCGGATCATCGCCAAAATGAGCAAGTCGCTTCGCAACGTCGTGAATCCGGACGACGTCATCGCCGAGTACGGCGCGGACACGTTTCGACTCTACGAGATGTACATGGGCCCGCTGGACGCATCGAAGCCCTGGAACACGCGAGACATCATCGGCGTCCACCGCTTCCTTCAGAGGGCGTGGCGGCTGGTCGTGGACGAACAGGATGGATCTCTCCGGCTCAGAGACACCGCCCACGACGACGTCGAACGCTCACTCCATCGCACAATCGCGAAGGTCGAAGCGGACATTGACCGAGTCGCCTTCAATACGGCGATCGCCTCGATGATTGAGTTCGTGAACACGGCGACTCAACACGGCGGACTCACCGGCGATCAGCTCGACCGCTTTGCGCGGGTCCTGTGCCCGTTCGCGCCGCACATCGCTGAAGAGTTCCGGCACCGGCTTGGACTGCCCGAACTCTGCTCGCTCACGGAGTGGCCCACTCACGACCCCTCAATGCTCCAGGACTCGACGCTTGAGCTCCCCGTGCAGATCAAAGGAAAAGTTCGAGCCAAAATCTCGATCGATGCCGAAGCCTCCGAATCCGAAGTCATCGCCGCAGCCATGTCGGACGAGCGCGTTGCAGAACTGCTTGCGGGCGCGGAACCCCGCAAGGTCATTGTCGTTCCGGGCAAGATCGTCAACATCATTCCATGACACCATACGGAAGGCGCCCGCATGTTTGACCCGGACACACTGCCGGACGGACCGTGGACACTCGGCACGCCCACCCCCACGACACTCATCCTCGGAGCGGCTTCCTCTCGTGTCACGGAATCTGCGGCCGCGCTCGCCCAGTGCATCGCAAACGTCACCGGTTCGAACGTCGATCTCGAGATTCCGCAAGAGGACATTGGCGACGCATTGTGGGCGGGGATCATCTCGCTCGAGGAACTACCGGTTCCGCTCGTGTGCCACCCCGAACCGCTGCCGCTGGAAGGTTCGGGACTGCCCGAGGCCGCCGCATCGAGTCCTGGCCTCGTGGTACAGACGCTCCTTCACCCCGGCGATCCCCTGACGTCAATGACGAATCTCCTGCGACTCATGACCGCGCTCGATCCCGACGCAGCTGGCGTGCTCGATGCGGACACAGGCAGGTGGTTTGACCGCGACATGCTGGTTCGCGAGTTGATGGAATCCGAGGTGGACCCACAGGCGGACCTTCTCTGGGTCGTGACAGGCGTGCACACCGAGGACGGGCACGAGGTCTACACGTCAGGCCTGACCCGGTGCGGCCGCCGTGAGATTGCGGTCTCGAATCTTGATGAGGAGGCCGTGGAATCGGCCGCCGATATGCTCGGAGTGGTGGCCGCGCTCACACTTGAGTCCCCTCTTCCTGAGTCCGGACGCGACATCGAGATCGGATCCGGGTTGTCGCTGCACATTGCTGGTGACGGCGGCGACGAAGACGCGCCAGTCATGCTGGAACGATCGCAGGGTGGCGGCCCCCCCACCGAGGTCCTCGCAGCCATGTCGAGCGGCACAGCTGCCGTCTACCGAACCATGCGGGACACAGCACGGCAACGGGGGCTTGCTTCCGAGACGTGGCAGCAGTTTCTCGACGCCATCGAACCAGCCATGCTCGCCGGTGGCTCCTGTTACGTGGAGGTGCCCTGGGAGTGCGTCTCCGGCGAAGATGACCGCCGAGAACACGTGTGGATGGAGGTCGTGTCCCGGGACCAGCAGCATGTGCTCGCCACCCCGGCCCATGAAGGTGCGCTCGTCCCGGAAATCCCGGAGGAGCCCGGCCGCATTGAGGTGGAGGATGTGTGCTCGTGGCGAGTCATCATTGGCGATGAAGTCTGGATGCCGGAGCACGTCAACCAACTCAGGCAGCGGCTCGCAGAACTCGCATGAGCGCAGATCCCGACCAACTCGTCACGTTGACGACAGCGACCAGTGAATTCACAGCACATCTGCTGCTGGCCATTCTGGAGGACGCAGGCATCGACGCCTTCACGTTTGGCAGCACGGGCACCACGCTCGGAGTCACCGGGCAGAGCACGAACCCCAGATGGGGCGTGCCCGTTCAGGTTCGGCGACGAGATCTCGATCGAGCCCGATCGACACTGCAGGCGAACCGCCGGGACTCTGTTGACATCGATTGGGACATGGTCGATGTCGGGGCCGAAGTGCAGGGCACCGGCCAGCACGCAGGCGGCCCGCCAGTCGCCGCGCGGTTTGCCTGGATGGTCGCGGTCACACTCGTACTCATCGGCCTGATCGCCGCAGTGATCGTTCTGGTCTCCTGACCGGTCTGTCAGGCGGACTCGCACACGTCGATCAGTTCCTGGCGGTGCTGGTCAATCCACTCCAGTCGCTGAACGATCCACGGCAACACGTCACCGGGCGTCCTCGACCGAAGCTGCCCCTTTCGGCGAAGCGTAATGGCCGTTTCCACCGCCAACGCTTCAATCATCAGGGAGGGAATACACGCAATTTCCCGAGCACAAGGGCTGTTTCGGGCGACGAGCTTGTAGCCCCCGACCATGGATTCAAACAGCTTCAATTCGACCGCCGTCGGCCACGCGGCAACGGGCGTCCCAACCTCTCTGGCGCAGGTGAACTGCAGCAGACCATTCGCGAGATCCGAAATCCGCTGCTCCATGCACGCAGACTCAAAGTCGATGACACCCGCGACGCGATCGGTCCCCATGAGCACATTGCCCGGGTGCCAGTCACCGTGGATGACCGTCGTGGGAAAGTCTGACCAGAACCTTCTGACATCCCGTCGCGCCGCCTGCATCATCGCGGCCGTCGCGTACAACATGGATGACGACTCCCGCTGGGAGCACTCAAGCACAAACGCAGCCACGTCTCTTCGGTCGTGGTATCCACGACGTCGCGGCGCGTCATCCTGCATGGGCTCGAGCAGATCATGCATGGCCGCCATCGCCGCACCGGCCGCCTTTGCCTCTTTTGCGTCGTGGGCGTATCGGTGACCATCGATCCACCGTGACACTTCGTAGTGCTGGGATTCCAGATCGACGATGGTGCGGTTATCCCGTGATCGCTGCACTTCCGCCACCGGGAAGCCCGACTTCGAGAGATGCTCGATGACCTGATGCTGAAACCGAAGGCCGTTCAGGTCAGTCCGGCTGGGCGCCAGACGCTTGAGCAGATACCGCCCCTCGTTCGTGGTCAAGCTCGCCTTGGGAGCGCGACTGGACCCGGCCTTGAACGGCCGGATGGAAGCGACCTCTCCCAAGTCATACTTCGCAACGACCGCCGCAATCTCCCTGCCGGTCAAGGGCTGCGACTCAGCGGTTGTGTCCGATTGCGGAGACCGGTCACTACTCAAGGTTCTGGACCTGTTCCTTCACACGGTCGACCGCGCCCTTGACCTCGACAATGAGGCGACCCACCTCGCTGTCGAGGCACTTGCTTCCAATCGTGTTGGCCTCGCGAAGCATTTCCTGCGACAGAAAGTCCATCGTGCGGCCCACCAGATCGGCATCATTGGAGAGCAGTTCGCGGAATTGGTCGATGTGGGCCGAGAGCCGGGAGAGTTCCTCGGTGATGTCGGACCGCTCGGCAAACACCGCCACTTCCCGAAGCAGATCCTCCTGCCGGACGTCGGCTCCGACCTCGGCGAGGAGCGTCTCCATTCGCTGACGCAGGCGTGCCTGAAATGCATCAACCACCTGCGGCGCCCGATTATTGATTGCAGCCACATGCGATTCGATCATGGCCAGATGCGTCTCGATCTCATCAGCGAGCGCGGCGCCCTCCCGCCTCCGCATCGCGTCCACCAGCGTGCACGCCTCTGTGACCAGTCCGATCACGACGGGGCCGGCTGCCTCCAGGAGCGAATCGTCGGGCTCAGTGGTGAGCACTCCCGGGAGTGTGATGAGAGACGCCAGATCGACCTGTACAGCCCCACTCTCGGCAAGGGGGCTGAGCTGCTCGACATAGCGCTCAAGCGCCGCAACATTGATCGGCATGGCCGCCTGAGCAGACTCGTCCACGCAGCGAACGGTCACCGTGACCGACCCCCGCCGCAAATGTCGGCCCACTTCCTGTTCGATATCCGATTCGAGCCCGTGCAGCTCGTCGGGAACGCGAGGCACGCATTTGAGAAACCGGCCGTTGACCGACCGCACCTCGACACCGAGCCTCCGGCCGTTCTCGACGGAGTGGGCGGCGCCGAAGCCCGTCATTGATCGCGGCACGTCAGGAACCGTCGCCGCTCGGGGCCGCGGCGGGCTCGGTCGCCGGCGGAGCAGGCTCCGCTGCGGGCGGATCGGAAACTGGCGTATCAGAGACAGGCGCCGTGACGCCGGCATCGGTTGGATTGGATGACTCTGTCGTCTCCGGCTCATCGCCGAACCCGGGCTCGCCGGCCGACATGGGAAGGACAACGTCCGCTGGCGTCGGAGCCGCCGCGGGCTGCCCGCCGGGTGTCCAGATGTTTGCATTGAGCACGAGCGCGAGCACCAGATAGACGGTAAACGCGACGACCGTCATGACGGTCAAAGCATCGCCAACCCGGCCGCCGAACACACCTTCGGTTCCGCCTCCGCCCGCGCCGCCCAGGGCGCCGCCCAACCCGCCGCCGGCGGGACGCTGCACGAGAATGATGAGGATCATCGCGACAGAGACGACGATGAACAGAATGGTGAGGCTGAGGTACAGAGTGCTCATGACTGCTCCGGTCGGGCTGCAGCCCGAGCGATCTCGACAAAGGAATCGGCCTGCAGCGAAGCGCCGCCGACAAGGGCGCCATCGACGTCCTCACAGGCCATCAGTTCAGCCGCATTCGACGGCTTGACCGACCCGCCATAGAGAATCCGAATGCTCGCGGCGGATCGAGCATCATACCGTGCCTCGATGTCAGATCGCAGGACCGCATGCATCTCCTGAGCCTCGGGCGGCCCGGCGGTCAGCCCGGTCCCAATCGCCCAGACGGGCTCATAGGCCAGATCCACGCGGCCCAGATCCTCCGTGGAAAGGCCCTCCAGGGAGCCACGAAGCTGCTCCAGCACCACTTTCTGAGCGCGGCCCGCCTCCCTGTCGGCCCGCAACTCCCCGACGCAAAGCAGCACGCCGAGCCCGTGCTCGAGCGCCTGGCGGCACTTCCGGGCCAGCATGGCATCGGTTTCCCCCAGCCCGTGCCGACGCTCGGAATGACCCACCAGCGTGAGCCCGCACCCACAATCCACCAACATGGACGCTGAGACCTGCCCCGTGAACGCCCCGTCCGGCTCGGCCGACACATCCTGGCCGCCAACCTGAATCAGCCCGCCAGCGACCTCGCAGACGCAGCGGAGGTATGGATGCGGGGGGAATACCGCGATGTCCACGTCGCCTTCAATTCCAGCGGCCACCTCGCGCACACCTCGAGCAAGCGAGGCCGCGGACTCGGCGTCCAGGTGCATCTTCCAGTTTCCACCCACGAGACTGCGTCGACCCATTCGGAACCTCCATGAATCGCCGCTCAGGATAGCCTCCCCCTCTTCGTCAGTTGGCGGCGGGGACCTACACTGTCGAGCCGAGCTGAAGTGACTCGCCACACCATGCAGACAACGCCCACGACATGCCCCACAGCCGCCCAGATCCGGCGGTCCTTCCTTGAGTTCTTCCGAGATCGAGCTGGCCACGAGATTGTGCCCAGCTCACCCGTTCTCCCCCACGACGACCCGACGCTGCTGTTCGCCAACGCGGGCATGAATCAGTTCAAGGACGTATTCCTCGGCACCGGGTCCCGACCATGGAGCCGCGCCGTCGACAGCCAGAAGTGCATCCGCGCGGGCGGCAAGCACAATGACTTGGAGGACGTGGGCCGCGATACCTACCACCACACGTTTTTCGAGATGCTCGGCAACTGGTCGTTCGGCGACTACTTCAAGGCTGAAGCCATCGAGTGGGCATGGACATTGATCACTGAGGTCTGGGGCCTCCCGAAGGACCGTCTGTACGTCACCGTCTTCGCTGGAGACGAAGCAGACGGTCTTGAGGCCGACGCCGAAACCGAAGCCCTCTGGAAGGAGAAGACGGACATCGATCCGTCTCACATCACCAGATGGGACCGCAAAGACAACTTCTGGGAGATGGGCGCAGCTGGCCCATGCGGCCCATGCACCGAGATTCACTTCGACTCCACGCCGGACGGCTCGGGTGGTGACCTGGTCAACCTCGACCATCCCGACGTGATCGAATTCTGGAACCTCGTCTTCATTCAGTTCAACCGCCGTGACGATGGTTCGCTCGTGCCGCTCCCTGCGCGGCATGTCGACACCGGCATGGGTCTGGAACGGGTCGTCCGAATCCTGCAGGGCAAGCGAAGCAATTACGACACCGACTTGTGGTCACCTCTCTTCGACGCGATCCAGCGAGAGACCGGCGCGGCGGCCTACGGCGGGTCTCTGGAAGACCCCGCCGACACGGCGTATCGGGTCATCGCAGACCACGTCCGGTGCCTCACGATCGCCATCACCGATGGCGTCCGCCCCGGCGCCGACGGACGGGGGTACGTGCTTCGGAGAATCCTCCGCCGCGGCGTCCGCATGGCCCGGCAGGCGTTGGGGGCCGAAGGACCGCTTCTTTGCAGCGTGGTGCCCGCCGTCGTTGCGTCGCTCGGCGACGCCTATCCGGAGCTTGCCTCCGCGCAAGCGGACGTGCAGGCCATCATCGAGGCGGAAGAAGTTGCGTTTCTGCGCACGCTCGACCGTGGGCTCGCCATGTTCGCCGACGCCGCGGACGCTGCGCGGGCGGCTGGCGGCGTCATCTCCGGAGAACAGGCGTTCCTACTGCACGACACCTATGGATTCCCGATTGATCTGACGGCGCAGATGGCGGAGGAGCAGAAGATCGGGCTGGACCGGGAGGGGTACGAACAAGCCATGCACGAGGCGAGGCTTCGATCGCGTGGTGACGACACAAGCGAAGACACGGTGTCGTCCCTTCCGCCCGAAGCAATCGCCGGCCTGCAGCACCTCGGACTTCACGGAACCGACGACTCGCCCAAGTACGACCGTTCGCTCTGTATCGGCCACATCAGGGCGGTTTGGAATGGGCGAGACTTGGTCGATCGCGCTTCGGAGGGACAGCGGCTTGCCATCCTGCTCGATCGATCAACCTTCTACGCCGAACAGGGCGGGCAAGTCGGTGACACGGGTCGGCTCATCGTCGAGGCCGAGGGTGATGCACGCGGCGGCGCGGTATTCGAAGTCGAAGACACAACCAGATCGGGAAGTTGGGTGCTGCACGTGGGGCACGCTGTAAGCGGAACTCTCCAGTCTGGCGATGCCGTCGATGTTCGTGTGACACGCCCGCCGCGGGCCCAGATCGAGGCCAACCACACCGCGACCCACCTGCTCAATCTGGCCCTCCGCGCTGCGATTGATGGTGAATCCGACCAACGCGGCTCACTCGTCGCAGCCGATCGCCTCCGATTCGACTACTCCGCGCGGAAAGCCCCGGATGTCGGTTGCATCGAAGCGATCGAGCGACTGGTGCGATCCTCCATCGCGGCTGACCTCGGGGTCGACGCCCTGGAGCTTCCGTTGGATGTCGCTCAGGAAATCTCCGGCGTTCGCGCGATGTTCGGAGAGCGGTACCCCGACCCCGTACGCGTCGTATGCGTCGGAGCGAGTGTGGCTGATCTTGGTGCCGACCCCGCGCGAGCCTCCTGGGAGGACCTCTCGATCGAATTCTGCGGCGGTACGCACGTAGCCTCGACATCCACAATCGGCGACTTCCTCATCATGCAGGAGCAGGGCCTGGCCGCCGGCATTCGCCGCATCGTCGCGATCACTGGCGAGGCAGCATCCGAAGCCCGCGCCCAAGGAGAGGACGCGCTTCATCGGCTCTCGCAGATGCAGAAGCTCCCTGAGACTGATTTGCCTGCTGCAGTAGACGAGATGTCCCGCGAGATCACGGACATGGAACTGGGCCTGCTGCATCGCCGCGCCGCCGATGAGGCACTGACGGACCTGCGAAGCGCCGCCAAGGTGGCTAGAAAGGCCGCAGCCGGGGCATCCCGCGAAACCGCCGTCGAAGAGGCCGCTGCATTGGCGGCAGCCGCGGGTGAGACAGTGATTGGTGAAATCACAGCGAGCGACCGCGACGCACTCTTGTCGGGAATGGACGCTGCCCGTGCCGCGGCGCCGGAAGCCGCGTGCCTGCTCGCATGCCGGCCCGAAGACTCTGGCAAGGTCATCATCGCGGCTCGCGTACCCGACGACATGATCAAACGGGGGCTCAAAGCCGGCGATTGGGTTCGCGTCGCCGCGCAGGCGTGCGGCGGAGGAGGCGGTGGTCGCCCCGATGCTGCGCAGGCGGGTGGCAAGGATCCCGAAAAACTTCCCGAAGCCTTGGCCGCCGCGGCCCACCACGCTCAGGAGACGCTTTCATGACCGAGTCTGAACAGCAAACACAAGGCGATGAGCCGCCACGCCGACACCACGTCAAACTGCTCCAGAGCATCGACCGGCAGGTCGGCGAACACGTCCTTGCCGCCCTGCACGAGGACGAAGCAGTCGCCGCGATCACGACGCTGATTCCCGGCGTCCGGCATGACCGCGTCGTCTCGCTCCCGCTGACCAAGGACCAGGTCGAGGCCATCAGAGATGTTCTTCAGCAGGCGGAAGCAGAAGCCTCTGACGCGGACGAAGAAGAAGAGGGGCGCCGCGAGGGATTCCTGGGCTTTCACACGGTTCTTCGGCTCGACGACGATGATGAACTGCGAGACTCAGACGAAGAAGGACAGGCGGAGTGATCGACCGCCGGTCCGTCCTGGCGGCGACCGCCGCGGCGGTGTGCTGGCCCCGGTTCACCCGCGCGGGCGAGCATGCAGAATCCAAGGAGACGGATGACATGACGAAGAGCAGTTGGCCAATCTCGCTGGCGCAGTGGTCACTTCACCGCGCCTTGAAGAGCGGCGATCTGGCGGCAGAGGACTTCCCCGCCTTTACCCGGGAGCACTTCGAAATCCCAGGTGTCGAGTATGTCAACACCTTCTTCAAGGACCGATCCACCGACGACACGTGGCTCGAAGCCCTTCGAGCACGCTGTGATGCCTCCCGCGTCCGGAGCCTCATCATCATGGTGGACGGCGAAGGCGCGTTGGGCGATCCTGCCGACAGCGGCCGCGCCAAAGCCGTCGACAACCACCGCCGCTGGCTGCATGCTGCCAAGACGCTCGGGTGCCACGGCATTCGCGTCAACGTTCCATCCGAGGGCACACCTGAGCAGCAGCGGGATCTCTGCGCCAAGGGCCTCGCTTCGCTCCTGAAGCATGCCGAGGACATGGATCTCTCCATCATGATCGAGAACCACGGCGGCCTTTCGAGCAACGGTGCCTGGCTGGCGTCCCTGATCGAGACGGTCGACCACCCGCGGCTGGGAACACTTCCAGACTTCGGCAACTTCACACTCGATTGGGAGACTGGCGAGCAGTACGACCGCTACTCGGGCGTGGACGAGTTGCTGCCCAGGGCCAAGGCCCTGAGCGCCAAGAGTCATGAATTCAACGAAGCCGGGGACGAGGTGCGGACGGACTACGGCCGCATGTTCGAGCTCGTTCGCAAACATGGATACACCGGGTGGATCGGAGTGGAGTATGAGGGGGATGCCCTCTCCGAGCTGGAGGGAATCAAGCGAACGCGGGATCTTCTCATCAGACATGGGTGCACGCTCACGGAGGTCAACTGAACAATGCGCGCTCTCTGCCTGACCGCACACGGGGATCCCGTCGCACCTCAGATCGAAGTGCTTGACGTCGAGCCGCCGACACCAGCTCCGGGGGAGGTGCTCGTCCAAACGGAAGCGAGCGCACTGAACCACCTCGATCTCTGGGTCGGCCGCGGCCTGCCGGGCATCGAGACCACCTTTCCGCATATCGGCGGATCAGACGGTTGTGGTCGTGTCGTGGAAGTGGGTCCCGGCGTCAGCGACGCGTGGCTTGGGCGAAGGGTCGTTTTGAACGCCGCGGTCGAGGCCCCTCCGCCGCCCCACCCCGCCGCGGCCCC
>CAZMPA010000011.1:0-20140 GCA_964567915.1 uncultured Isosphaeraceae bacterium
TGTTCGTCCGTGGACGTAAGCCGGATTCTGTCCCCTCGTCGCGGCCATCGGCGGCTCGGAGGGTGGTGCCCATTCATCTGGGGCTGCCGTTGCCGACAACCTCATGCACGCGACCCGCCCTCATCCCGCGGACCACGGGCGTGGTGCCGAGGCACCTGCGAGGGCTGCTTGCGCTTGCACGCGGTGGGGTTTGCCGTGCCCCGACCGTCACCGGCCGGGCGGTGCGCTCTTACCGCACCCTTTCACCCTTACCCAGGCCGACACAGGGCCGGACCGGGCGGTTTGCTTTCTGTGGCACTTTCCCTGGCTCGACGCGCGCCGGTGGGCGTTACCCACCACCGTGTCCTGTCGTGTCCGGACTTTCCTCCATTCGCATGTGGCGAACAGTGGTCACCTGTCCACGCGAGACAGGATAGCCCAGGGCCCCCCTCGGGTCTATTTCGCCTTCAGGGTGACTGGGAGCTTGAGGCTCTCGCCATCTCGGAGGACCGTGATGGTGACGGTGTCGCCCGGCGCGTGCTCACGCAGGTGCTTCATCAGGTCTCGCCCGCCCTCGATGGCAGAGTCGTTCCAGGCCGTGATGGTGTCTCCGGCCTTGATGCCGGCATCGGCTGCGCTGGTTCCTTCGGAGACGCCGTCGATCAGCACGCCTGGCTCGTCCGCCGTGGTGTAGGAGGGCATGACGCCCAGACGAATGCGGGCCCCGGTATTGCGGGTCGCGGCGCCGGCCGTTGACTGCTTGAACGTGAACATCTGCTCGCGATGCATCGCTTCGTCGAGAATGATTTCGCAGAGGTCGATGATGCGGAGCGTGCCTTCCGGGTTGACCCGCCACGCCACGTCTTCCGGGGTGTGGTAGTCGTCGTGCAGGCCGGTGAAGAAGAACAGCACGGGCACGTCAGCCTTGAAGAAGTTGGAGTGGTCTGACGGGCCGAGTCCACTGTCGGTGGTCAGCACCGTGAGGCCTGTTGGCTCGACCAGCCTTGGGAGCATCTCACCAAACTCCTCGGCGGTGCCCGTTCCGTTGAGCGCGACGGTGCCGCTCCGCAGGCGGCCCATCATGTCGAGGTTCAGCATCAGGTTGGTGTGGTCCAGATCGATGGGGGGGTCGGCGACGAATGCGGCGGACCCGTGCAGGCCCGCTTCCTCTCCGCTGAATCCGACGAAGAGTGCCGAGCGGCGATCTTCGTCGTCGGAAGCTGCAGCCTCGGCGAGCCTGTCGGCCAGAATGAGCATGGCCGCAGTTCCAGACGCGTTGTCGTCGGCGCCGGGGTGCACCCGCGTATCGCCGGGCGCGCGGGATCCTGTGTAGCCGTGGCCGAGATGGTCGTAGTGCCCGCCGATGACGACCCATTCGTCCGCCAGGTCGCCGGCGCCCGGCAAAATGCCGCCGACGTTCCAGGTCGGGTAGTCGGGCGTGTCGATCTCGGTCGAGATGGCCACCTTTCGCCATCCAGACAGGTGCGTGACGCCCCCGCCTTCGTTGGCGGTCGACTCGGCGGCGGCCAGATCCAGGCTGCCGCCGGACGCGGTTGCCAGCAACGCGTCGGCGGTCGCCTGCGAGACGTGAAGTACTGGAATCCCCAGAGCTTGACCAAAGCCGACCGAGGACTCGGGTGTTTCCAACGCTGCCTGACCGGTCGCCGGTGGGTTGACCAGCAGAATGGCGGCGGCGCCGCGATCTGCGACAGCGTTCAACTTCCCTCGCATGCCCGCCCGGGGCGAGAATCCGGACTGCGTCCACTGGCTGGAGCCGTCGGCATTGACGGGTTCGTAGCGGAGGAGCAGGGCTGCCCGGCCGGAGAGGTCGTCGTCCTCGGCGAATGAGCTGTACCCGTTTGGCCCCCGGTTGATGCCGTATCCCACAACCGACAGCGGGAGTTGCGCGTTGGCTGAACCGCTTGGGGCCAGCACCTGAAAGTCCTCGCCATGCTCGAATTGCGTCCGGCCCGCGGAGAGTTCGGCGTCGCGGACGAGCGGGGTTTCTCCGAACAGTTCGAATTCGAATCCCTGCCGCCACGACGCTTCCAGGTCTCCAGGGAAGGCGGGCTCCAGCCCTGCATCGCTCAGGTACCACTGAATGTACTCGGCCGTCAGTTCGTCGCCTCGAGTTCCGGGCTGCCTGCCGCCGAACCACGGGTTGCTGAGCGTCTGCACGTGCTGATACCACAGCGTCGCGTCCGGATCGAGCCCGTTCATATAGCCGGCGAGATCAAACTCCCGCTCGTCCCACTCCGGATTGAAGCCGGTGACGCCGTCTTCATTCGGCGAGACCGTGCCGCCTCCGGGCATGGGGGATGTCAATGCAACGGCAGCAAGCAGCAGGGCGGGGATCATGTGCATCTTCTCCTTGAGGGGCAGGCATGGTAGGAGCCTCAGACCAGCAGCAGGGCGAGCCAAATGATGCCGGCGGCTGCCAGGCCCGCCAGCAGGTCGTCCGCGAGTACGCCCCAGCCTCCGGGGAGCCGCTGGATCTGCATGATCGGAGGTGGTTTGAGGATGTCGAGGAGCCTGAACAGGATGAATCCGGCGGCGGAGAGCAGGAGGGCCCGGCTCATCGAGACGCCATCCCATGGAAGCAGGGCCAGGCAGAGTGCCATGCCGGCGACCTCGTCGCACACGACCTCACCCGGGTCCGGTCGGCCAAAGTGCTGCGTGTACCAGGGTGCCAGCGCGATGCAGCAGATGCTGCCCACAACCGCCAGCGCCGCCATGGCGACGACCACGGCAGTCCAGCCGATGGGGCTGAGGGCGACCGCCAGAACCGCCGGCGGGAGCGAGCCCCAGGTGCCGGGGGCTGGCCGCAACAGGCCAAGCCCGCCAGCCGTGGCAAGCAGGAGCCTGGTCATGGCGTCGGGCCGCTTCCTCGCATCAGGGTGGGGATGACCGCGATGTAGGGAATGCCCGACCAGATCGTCACCAGCACCATCAGCCAGACCAGCCCCTTGATGGTCCACTCCGACCACGCATGTGCGGCCGGGGGTGCCGCCAGGATGAGCACCATCACGATGGGGATGACGGCTGACTGCAGCATCATCTTGGCCTTTCCGCTCCATTTGGCGCCGCACTGCACGCCACGGGCCTCCGCCACACCTCGCACGCTGGTCACAAACAATTCGCGGGCGAGCATGACAACGACCATCCAGGGCATGAGTCCGGTGGCGAGCACAATCAGGTTGTCCGCCTCCTCCCATGCAGGAACGACGAAGCGTGGCCCAGCCAGACAGACGACGGCGCCCAGTACGAGCAGTTTGTCGCACAGTGGGTCCATCACGCGGCCGAAGGCCGAGACCACATCCCAGCGGCGGGCGAGATAGCCGTCCAGAAAGTCGGTGGCGGCGGCGAGCACGAACAGGGCGGTGGCCGCCGCCAGCCAGCCGTCTCCGTGGTCCGGATAGCGGAAAAGACTGATGGCGACGAAGAAAAGAACCGCCATGATCCCCCGAGCCATCGTCAGAAGATTCGGAATATGGCGGAGCGTCTCGGCCGACATGCGGGAATCCTACCGCGGACTGAGATGAAGCCCGCCAGAACGCCCGCTGACGGTTGCCGCCACGCCGCCACCCCTTTATTCTCCCCGTCTTTCCTGCGGGATGTGCGGTTCGGAAACGGGCAGCATGCCGCGACAGGCGACCGATCACGCCGCATCAGAAGGCCACGGATGGACCCCATCCTTCCCTACATCGCAACAGCCGGCGCGGCACTCGGACTGCTGATCGTCCTGACGGGCCGCGCGGTCGCGGTGCGAGGTGGCGGCGGCCTGCTCGGGCTGGCATCGCTGGCCTGGCTATTCGGCCTGGCCGGGGGGCTGCCGGGGGAGGCTGGTGATGTCGCGGAGGAGATTTTCTTCCTCATCTTTGCATTGACGGCAGTGGCCTCGGCCGTGCAGATGATCAGCCAGAAGCGGCCGGTGTACTCGGCGCTCTTCTTCGTGCTCGTCATCATGAGCGTGTGCGGGGCACTGGTCATGCTCGAGGCGTTCTTCATCGCCTTTGCGTTGGTGATCGTCTACGCCGGAGCGATCCTGATCACCTACATGTTCGTGCTCATGCTCGCCCAGCAGGCTTCTGATTCGAGCCACGCCGGCGAGATCCCGCACTACGACCGCTTTCCGCGAGACCCCTGCGCTGCGGTCGTCGTGGCCGCGCTGGTCATGGGGGTGGTCGTGTCGGCTGCCTTCACAGGGCTTGGAGATCTCCCCCCGGCTGCGGGCGAGACCGCCAGGCTCCAGGCCGATGCGGCCCTGCTTCGTTCGCTCCCAGGGCAGGTGAAGCGAGAGGCGAGTCGCGCCGGCGTTTCTCTCCGGGAGGGTGAAACCGCGCCGCAGATAGAGGTTGAAGGCGGCGACGTGGTGCTCCGCGGTCAGGGTGCAGATGGCGAGGCGACCACCATGGTCCTCACACGCCCCGGCAACACATCTCATGTCGGGTGGACGTTGGTCGCATCCTTCCCCGCCAGCCTGGAACTGGCAGGTGTCATCCTGCTGATGGCGATGTTCGGCGCGGTTGTTCTGGCCCGCCGCGAGATGGAGCATGCTGAGCGTGAACTGACTCGGGCTGTGGGCGGGGGCGATGACGACGCTGACACGGGGGCGGACGCATGATGCTGCTTGCGGCCGAGTCAATGACACAGGCGTCGCTGGCGCACGCGTTGCTTTTGAGCGGTGTGTTGCTTTCGATTGGCATCGCGGGGTTCCTGTCCAAGCGCAATCTCATCGTGATGTTCCTGTGTACCGAGTTGATGTTCCAGGCGGTGATCATTGCGATGGTCGCCTTTGGCCGCTGGTACTGGGACTTTTCCGGACAAGTGTTTGTCATCTTCATTCTCACCGTGGCCGCGGCTGAGGCGGCGCTGGCACTCGCGCTCGTCGTGCTGCTGCATCGGCGGCGTTCGACCCTCGATGCGGAAGCGTGGACGGAGCTCCGCGAATGATCGGCTTCGCGACGGCCATTCCGAAGATGTCTCTGGGGACGCCCGCCGTGCCGATGGCGGACGTCGTCCTGGCGCCCGACCTGTCGTGGGCTGGACTGATTCTGCTGCTGCCCTTGATCTCGCTGGTGCTCTGCGGCGCATGCGCTGCGGCGAAGGTGAAGTCAAAGCTCCCGGCCGTGATCACGGCGGTCGCTCTGGCCGGCTCGTTCGTGACATCGGTCTTCCTCTATCTGAACTACCAGCCTCCCGGCGACGTGATCCCGCTCCTTGACTGGATGAGCATCACATGGGGCGACGGGCGATTCGAGTCGTTTACTGCGAACTTCTCGCTCTACATCGACTCGTTGTCGCTGCTGTGGATCATGTTCGTCACCGGCCTGGGCACGCTGATCACGATTTACGCCAGCGAATACATGGAGCCCGACCTTGGGAAGGGCTACAGCCGGTTCTTCGCGGGTGTGAGTGTGTTCCTCTTCGCCATGTCGGCGTTGGTGCTCTCTGACAACCTGTTGATGCTCTATCTCGGCTGGGAGGGCGTCGGCTTTGCTTCCTACTGGCTGATTGGCTACTACTACCAGCGACCGGCGGCGGTGGCTGCAGCGAAGAAAGCATTCATTGTCAACCGCATCGGCGATCTGGGGCTCGCGCTTGCGGTGTACCTGATCTGGACGACCTTCGGCACCGTTCAGTACGACGAATTGATGACGGTCCTCCAGGACGATCACTGGCGTGAGGCGTTCGAGGGCTGGACGGTTTCAGCGATCCCGTTCCTGCTTATGTTGGCGGCCTTCGGCAAGTCTGCTCAGTTGCCGCTGTACGTGTGGCTGCCCGACGCCATGGAAGGCCCGACGCCGGTCTCGGCGCTGATTCACGCTGCGACCATGGTCACGGCGGGCATCTATCTGGTTGCGCGAACCTACCCGCTCTTCATGCTCGAGCCCGTCTCGCTGCACGTCGTGGCGTGGGTGGGCGGCTTGACGGCGCTTCTTGCTGCCACCATCGGCATGGCCCAGTACGACATCAAGCGCATCATGGCCTACTCGACCGTGTCGCAGCTTGGCTACATGTTCCTCGGGCTGGGTGTCCTGACGACCTACGGCGCGGCGTACCACGTCTTCACGCACGCCTTCTTCAAGGCGGTGCTCTTCCTTACGTGTGGTGCCATCATGCACGGGTTCGCCGGGCAACTTGACCTGCGTCATCTGTCCGGGCTACGGCACATGCGGGGGTGGAAGATCACTGCGTGGACGATGTTCATCGGCTGCCTCTGCCTTGCCGGGTTCCCATTCACGTCCGGCTACTTCTCGAAGGACGCAATCCTGGCCGAGGCCTTTGTGACGCAAGGGCCGGGCTTTGAGGTGCTGGGCTGGATTGCCATCTTCACCGCGGGCTTGACCGCCTACTACACGTTCCGAGTGTGGTTCCGAGTGTGCGCCGGGCCTGTGGCATACGAACCGGGTGACGAACTGCACGGCGAGGACGACCACGGCGGCGAGTTCCATCCTCACGCGCCTCGTCTGGCCATCAATGGTGTGTTGATCCTGATTGCGGTTGGTGCGTTGGTTGCCGCGGTTCCCTACTTTATGTCCAATCAGGCGGACGAACATCTGGCGGGCGGCTGGGTCGCCGACATGGTGCACGACTCGACTGCACGTGAGGGCATTCCCGGATTCCGCGAGGATGCTGGGCACAGCACCGCCCATGGTGATGCGCACGGCGAGGCGCATCCGACGATCTTCGGCATGGACCCCCACGCAGCCATGTACTGGATCTCCGGAATAGTCGGGATGATCGGGTTGGCTCTTGCGGCGTGGCTGCACCTGTGGCGGCGGAGTCAGGCAGACACGCTCAAGGCTTGGCTGCTTGGTCGGGCATGGATCGGCTGGCTGCCACGCGCCATGGAACGCAAGTGGTACGTCGATGAGGTCTACCACGCGATCGTCCGGGCTCCGCTCTGGATCCTCGGCCACATCTTCTATGCCTTTGACCGATTCATCATCGATGGGCTGCTTGTGGACGGCATTGCCCGCATTCCACGCGGTGTCGCTCGGAGCCTGCAGCCCCTTCAATCCGGGGCAGTGCAGGCGATGGGCATCGTGATGGTGGGCGGCGCGGCGATCATCCTCCTGCTGATGGCCCTCTTCATGCAGTTCGGGTGGCTCGGGGGGCAAGCCTGATGCTGGGTGTCCTGCTCATGTTGGTTCCGCTGGCGGGCGCCGTGGTCATCATGCTGGCGCCGGCGCGGGCGGCACGCGTTATTGCAATGATTGCGACGCTCGCGGGTGCTGGCATTGCCGTCGCGGCCGCGACAAACTTTGACGGATGGGGCACTGGTGGGTGGGGGCTTGCATTCCAGAGCGACCTGCTTCCGGAACTCGGTATCTCATTCACGCTGGGTGCCGACTCCGTTTCGCTCATGCTGATTCTGTTGACGGCTTTGCTCATGCCACTGGCTGTGCTTGGTTCGTGGACCGCGGTGACGACGCGGCTGCGGGAGTACTACGGCTGGATGCTCGTGCTCTCGACCGCGATGATCGGCGTGTTTCTCGCGCGAGATCTGCTGGTCTTTTACATCTGCTTTGAATTCACGCTCGTGCCGATGTACTTCCTGATTGCGATCTACGGAAGCAGCAATCGCGCCTGGGCGAGCCTGAAGTTCTTTATCTACACGTTCCTTGGGTCACTGATTGCGCTCGCCGGGCTTCTGTACGTGGTGTGGCAGCACGCGGCCCATGCGGACGGGTGGTCGTTCTCCATTCCGGAACTCGCCACCTTCGCGGCGACTGGGCTGACCAGCGTGGAGCAGGCCTGGGTGCTGCTGGCATTGATGGCCGGCTTCGCCGTGAAGATCCCGCTCTTCCCGGTCCACACCTGGCTGCCGCTGGCGCACACTGAGGCGCCGACGGCGGGGTCGGTACTGCTGGCCGGCGTGCTGTTGAAACTGGGCACCTACGGCCTGTACCGGTTTGTACTTCCGATGGTGCCGGCTGCTGTCGTCGAATGGGCGCCGCTGCTCGCCGTCCTGTCGATCATCGGCATTCTCTACGCCGCATTGATCTGCTGGGTGCAGACGGACGTCAAGAAACTCGTTGCCTATTCGTCGGTCAGCCACCTCGGATTCTGCGTTCTGGGTCTGCTGGCGCTCAATCCACTCGGGCTGCAGGGCTCCGTTCTGTACATGATCAACCACGGCCTCTCAACAGGCGCACTCTTCTTCCTGATCGGCATGATGTACGAGCGTTACCACACGCGGGACATGGGGCAGATTGGTGGACTGGCCTCGAAGATGCCCGTGTGGTCCTGCTTCATGGTCTTCTTTGTGCTCGCGTCGGTCGGGCTGCCTGGGCTCAATGGGTTTGTCAGCGAATTCCTGTGCCTCATCGGGACCTTTGCGGCTGGCGGAACGGGCGCCTATCCGGGCGTGCTCGGGCCGTGGTTCGCCGCGATCGCCGCGTTGGGCATGATCTTTGCCGCGATGTATCTGCTCATCATGGTGGGCAAGGTCGTCTTTGGTTCGCTCCGCGAGCCGGCCGGTCACCACAGCGACCTTCCGTCGGACCTGACGGTGCGGGAAATCGTGGTGTTGATCCCGCTGGCCATCGGGTGCATCGTGCTCGGCGTGCAGCCGAATCTGGCGATCCACGCCATGGATGGCGCCATCGCGGACACACTCTCTGCGTATCCCGAAGTCGTGACGGGTGTCCTGAACTCCATCGCACCTGAGGGAGCCACTCCATGACGGATCGGCTGTGGCTGCTTCTTCCGGAACTGGTGGTGCTGGCGGGCGCCGTCACATGCGCCATACTCGGGGTCTCCCGCAGCATCGCGATTCGTCGCACACTTCCGGTGGCCGCGATCATCACGCTGCTCGGCGCGCTTGTGGCATCAGTGCTGGTCTATGTGCCCGGCTCGATTGAAGTCGCCACCGGCGCCGGTGCCGTTCCGCTCCCCTGGCTGGGGCGGGCCGTCATTCCAATCACCGTCGTGGTGGGCCTGGTGCTTGTGCTCGTGCAGGCGGGATACGTTGACCGCGTCTACGAGTCAGCGGTGGCGTCGGGCAGGACGACATTTGATCCGCTCCGCACCTCACGCGGCGAATACTACGCTTTCTTCCTGTTGAGCATCGCCGGTCTCATGCTCACCTGCACAGCGCCGGACCTGATCTGGCTGTTCCTGGCGCTGGAACTGACGTCGCTGCCCACATACGTGATGGTGGCGATGAGCCGCAACGATCGCCGCGCGCAGGAAGCGGCGATGAAGTACTTCTATCTGGGCGCTGTATCGGCGGCGATGTTCCTCTTTGGCTTTGCACTGCTGTACGGCGCAACCGGCACCATGGTGCTTAGCGACATGCAGGCTGTTCTAGCCGAGCGGGCGGCAAGTACGGGATCCATCGGATCCCTCGCGGTCATTGGATTGCTGCTGTCAGTGCTCGGGATCGGTTTCAAACTTGCTGCCGTTCCGATGCATCTGTACGCGCCCGATGTCTACGAGGGGGCCGCGGCCCAGGTCACAGCCTTCCTTGGCTTCGTTCCGAAGGCGTCGGGTGCCGTTGCCCTGATGCTGATTCTGTCGTTGACCGGCTGGATGGAAGAGGGCGGCGCGTTGCCTGGGGCCGTGCTTGTCACCCTGTGGTTGATGGCTGTCCTGACGATGACGCTCGGGAACATCGGCGCACTGTTGCAGTCCAACGTCAAACGCATGCTGGCCTACAGTTCGATCTCGCACAGTGGCTACATTCTGATCGGCATCATGGCGGGGCCCGGGGCCGGGTTCGCGGCAGTGCTTGTCTATCTGCTCGCATACGGCATTGGCAATACTGCGACGTTCGCGGTGCTTGCCAGCCTCCGCTCGGGTGACCGCGAGGTCGAGTCCATCGAGGATCTTGCCGGGCTTCGTGAGAAGCATCCCGGACTTGCGTGGGCCATGGCCATTTCCGCCGGTTCACTGCTGGGCTTTCCGCCGCTCATTGGCTTCTGGGGCAAGTTGCTTCTGTTCATCGCTGGCGTCGCGTCGGGGCATCTGGTGCTGGTCATCATTGCCGGCATCAACAGCGCGATCAGCGCCTGGTACTACTTGCGGCTGGTCGCCTTGCCGCTGACCGGCGTGCGATCAAGTTCCAGCGGTGCTGTAGAGCGAGGCAGCTATGAGGGACCCCGTTTGGCCGCGGTTGCCTGCGCGGTGCTGCTCATCTGCCTGCCACTGCTGCTGCGATCGATCATGGATCAGGCCGGTGATGCGGTCGTCACCGTCGATGAACTGAGGGCATCCGCGAGCAGCGTGGAGTAGCAGTCCGTCAGGACCGCCCCTGCTCTGGCGCCGACTTCGGTTTGGTCATGCCCTGAACGATCAGCCCGAGGACTGAGGCGCCGAGCCAGACCAATGTCAGCATGCCACCAGCCGGCTCTGAGGAGAGCCAGTCTGGCATAAAGTCGAGGTGAGCGAGCAGGCGGGGCAGCCCGGCGACAATCAGCCCTCCGCCTGCAATGGCGGTGAGCATGATGGCGGCCGCCTTGCTGAAAAGGGTCGAGAGCACGAGTCCTCCGAGCAGTCCGCCGCCCGCCATGAGCAGAACCGCCAGGCGTGGGTCCGACGGCATGGTCGTCCAGGCGGCGCGGATCGGCGTCAGGCGTTCGTGGTCCGCCAACTCAATCGGGACGCGAAGTGGGCCGATTGGTAGGGGCGATGAGGCGTCGGGTTCCGCTGCATCGGGGGAGGGAGCGGTGTCGGGCAGGCCGAAGAGCACAGCAACCGGTACAGGTGGCACGTCTGGTTCGGTGAGCGAGAGCACGGTCCAGGTCGTGGTCGATGCAAGCAGCGCCAGGGAGACCGCCAGCATGAGGCCGGCCAGGAGCCTGTACGCGAGCAGGGCAACGCAGGCCGCGACGATGCCACCGATCAGTGGGGTGGCCCAGGCCGGCCCGATCCCCGTCTCCATCCAGATCAGGAATCCACCCAGAGCGCCCAGGCCGAGCCCGAGGGCGCCAACGGCTGGCCGGAGGATCCATCCGCCGGCCGCCCAGAGAATGATGCCGGCGCCGAGCACGATGATCGCAGCGACGAGGTCTCCGCTGGTTCCGGTCGTCGGGATGGCATTCAGGAGGAGCATGTTGGACGTCTATCGGGTCGCTGGTTGTTGGGAATGGAGGATTGGGCGTTTCATGCGGCCCGGCTGGTTGCTTGCGGGCTGCGGGGGGGGGACGTGGGGGGCGTGGGAGTGGGCGTGGCGGCTGATATAGTCCCCGCCATGCCGACCATGGACGCTCCCAGGGCCGTCGCAGCAGTGGTGGCGGGCCTGCTCGTGGCCGTCACTCCCGCCATGCCGACCGAGCCGACACCCGATGCCCCGCGCCATCCGGCCAACCGGCTTGCCGGCGAGACCAGCCCGTACCTCCTCCAGCACGCGCACAATCCGGTGGACTGGTATCCGTGGGGCGAAGAAGCATTTGAGGCGGCCCGGCGGGAGAACAAGCCCATCTTCCTGAGCATCGGCTACTCCACGTGTTACTGGTGTCACGTGATGGAGCGGCAGTCCTTTGAGAACCCGGAGGTCGCCGCGCTCCTGAATGCGTACTACATCCCGGTCAAGGTGGACCGCGAAGAGCGACCGGACGTTGATGACATCTACATGACCGCGATCCAGATCATGACGCGGCACGGGGGTTGGCCGCTTTCGGCCTGGTTGGACCCCGACACGCTCATGCCGTTCTTTGGAGGAACGTACTTCCCGCCGGAGGATCAGGGCGAGCGGCCCGGGTTCATGACGCTTCTCAACGCCATCCACCAGGCCTGGGAAGTTCGGCGTCCGGAAATGCGGGAGCAGGCGGCGCGGGTGGGTGAAGCCGTGGAGCGGCGTCTGGCTGCCGAAGCCGAGACGGTGGCCCTCGACGCAGGAGTGGTTGACGCGGCCATTGCGCAGTTGATGGCGAGCTATGACCCGCAGGACGCGGGATACGGTGATGCGCCCAAATTCCCGATGCCCGTGCATCTGGACTTGCTGCTGGAAACCAGCTGGGACCGGCAGGACGTGCAGGATTCGCTTCGCCACACGCTCGATCGCATGGCCATGGGCGGCATGTACGACCAGGTGGGGGGGGGCTTCCACCGGTACAGCACGGACGGCAAGTGGCTGGTGCCGCACTTCGAGAAGATGCTCTACGACAACGGCATGCTTGCCTCGGTGTACGCCGAGGCCTATGACCGAACGGGGGATGGCTATTACGGGGCGGTCGCGACCGAGACGCTGGACTACGTCTTGCGGGAGATGGTCGACGACACGGGCGCCTTCTGGTCGGCGCAGGATGCGGAGTCGAATGCTCGGGAGGGTGAATCGTATCTGTGGACACCGCAGCAGATTCGAGATGTCATTGCAGCTGCTGGGTACCCGTCGGATTGGAGCGATCTGGCTCTGGCGGTGTATGGACTTGACCAGGGGACCAACTTCCGGGATCCGCACCATCCCGATGAGGCTCCTTCGAATGTGCTCTTTCTTCCGGCCCACCCACGGGTGTTGGCGGAGTCGTTCAATCTGACGATTCCCGAATTCCACGATCGGCTGACCCGGATCAACGCTGCGTTGCTGGCCGAACGCGATACCCGTGACCAGCCCGCCACGGACGACAAGATTCTGGTGGGATGGAACGGCCTGATGATCGGTGGCATGGCCGACGCAGGCCGCGTGTTGAGGTCCGAGCGACACATCGCTGCCGCTCGCCAGGCCGTCGACTGGATCAAGGCGAACATGTGGAATCCTGCAAGCGGGCTGCGGAGAACTGCCAGACAGGGCCGGGTGTCAGACATCCCGGGGTTTCTCGAGGACTACGCCCTTCTGATTCGCGGGCTGCTGCGTTTGTATCGCGCCACGGGCGACGCCACAGACCTCGACTGGGCCATCACGCTGGCAAGGCAGGCGACCGCCATCTTCTTTGATCCAGACAGTGGCTGGTACGACGTTCCTCAGGGAGACACCAGCCTGTTTGTACGAGGGCGGTCGCTCTATGACGGCGCCGTTCCGAGCGGCACGTCCGTCATGCTCGACAACCAGCGTCGTCTCTATGAGTTGACAGGAGACCCCCTGTGGCTCGATGCGGCCGAGGCAACACTTGGTCCGGCTGCGCAAACGATCAACCGCTCGCCTCGCGCTTCGGCGCAGGCCGTCGCGGCGGTGCACCACTTGCGATCCGCGGACCCCGGCCGATTCGGTGGCGACGCCGCCGCACCTGCCGGGCCGGTCACGGTTCGGGTAGAGAAGGCCGGGGACGTGGCCGGAGCTTGGCACGTTGTGTTCGACATCAAGCCGCCTTGGCATGTGTCGCTTCCGGGTGGCAAGGGCGTGATGCCGATGCGGATCGAGAGCAGGACTTCAGGGGTCACGGTCGACATCGCATGGCCCGAGGGAAGCACGTTTGACGGGCCTGGCGGTTCGATTCAGGTTTTGGAGCGTGAGGCGGTGGTGCCAATCCTTGTGACCTCGTCGCAAGCCAATGGCCCTGTCTCGCTCGCAGTGTCCTGGCAGGCGTGCGACAACTCCATGTGCCTGCGGCCGCAGACGCGGCTACTGCAACTCGAGCCGGGGGCCTCGGACTGATTATGGCGACCCGCTCAGGACCAAATCCGCTTGACGTCGCGTTGTTGTCAACCGGCGGCACCATTGAGAAGACCTACGATCCGCTGCACGGCGTGCTCCGAAACGATGTGAGCGTGCTTGATGTCCTTCTGTCCGAACTGCACCTCGAAGGTGTGACGCTGCATCGCCACGAGGTGATGAACAAGGACAGTCTGGACTTGACCACCGAGGACCACGACCTCATCGTTCAGTCAGTCCGCGAGGCGTGTTTGACGCACAACGGCGTCATCGTCGTGCATGGCACCGACAGGCTTCCGGTGACCGGCGAAGCGATCGCTGCCGACTGGACTCCGCCGGTTCCGGTTGTGCTGACCGGCGCCATGACGCCTTGGATTCTCAGGACCACCGACGCCAAGCAGAACCTAACGGAGGCGTTGATGGCTGTTCAACTGCTCGCACCGGGGACCTACGTATGCATGCACAATCGTGTGATCGACTTTCCGGGGGTCGTCAAGGATCGCCATAACCTGCGCTTCGTTCGAAGCACAGAACTTCAACACGAGGATGTTCGATGACAAGCAACTCCAGCAGCGCCGAGAAGTCGGCACTGGGACACAAGTACCGAACTGCTCCGCTCGCATCGCCCGGCATGCCGTCGGGCATTCCGTACATCATCGGAAATGAGGCCGCGGAGCGGTTCAGTTTCTACGGGATGAAGGGCATCCTCGTCATCTTCATGACGACGTATCTCTTTCTTCTGCCTGGCGCCACGGGCAGTGAACCAATGCCCGAGGCGGAAGCCATCGAGAACTACCATTGGTTCACGACGGCGGTGTACTTCACGCCCATCCTGGGCGCGCTGCTCAGTGACATTCTGTTCGGCAAGTACATGACGATCATCACGCTGAGCATCGTGTACTGCGCGGGGCACGGTGTCCTGGCCCTCATGGGTCTGAGTGAGGACATCAACCCGGCGTGGATGCTTCTGATCGGGCTGGGGCTCATCTCCTTCGGATCGGGTGGTATCAAACCGTGCGTGTCAGCGCATGTGGGTGACCAGTTCGGAGAGCGAAACAGCCACCTCATTTCGAAAGTCTTCGGATGGTTCTACTTCGCGATCAATACCGGGTCCTTCTTGTCGATCATGCTGACGCCGTGGTTCCTGGAGTGGTACGGCCCGCACCTCGCATTTGGGATTCCGGGCGTGCTCATGGTGATCGCGACCATCATGTTCTGGGCCGGCCGCAATGAGTTCATCCATGTTCCGGCGGGCGGTGTGACGTGGTTCAAGGAGACGTTCAGTTGGAAGGGCATCGCCTCGATCTTGAAGCTGGGCGTCATCTATATCTTCGTGGCGGTGTTCTGGGCGCTGTTTGACCAGACTGGGTCGTCCTGGGTGTTGCAGGCTCGTGACCTGGACAGGCACTTCCTCGGAGTGGAGTGGCTGCCATCTCAGATTCAGATGGTCAACCCGATCATGATCCTGATTCTGATCCCGACCTTTTCGTTCCTGATCTATCCCGCGATCAACCGCGTGTTCACGCTTACGCCAATTCGGAAGATCGCGATCGGCCTCTTCATCATGGTGCCCGGCTTCGGCATGGTGGCGCTGTTGCAGCAGGCCATCGACGGTGGTGAAAGTCCGAGTATTGGCTGGCAGATCGCCGCATACGCCATCCTGACCGCATCCGAGGTCATGGTGTCGATCACGTGCCTGGAATTCTCGTACACCCAGGCGCCTCGCGCCATGAAGTCAGTCATCATGGCGATCTTCCTGATGAGTGTGTCGCTTGGAAACGTCTTTACAGCGGTTGTGGCCAAGGCGATCTATGTCGATTCCACCGCTGCGTCAGCCAAGACGTTGGCGACTTCAATGGCCAAAGACGAGATGGACGGCTCGACCCGCGCTGCGAAAGCGAAGAAGGCAGGTATGACCTATGAGGCGTTGCCGGGCGAGTCGTTTGCGATCTCGCTCAGGGGCGTGGATGGTGTGCTCGGATCTGAAGACGACATCAAGCTCGGCTTTGCGCCGGACGGCAGCATGTCCGGGTTCGTGGAAAACGAAGCAGATGCGATTCAGACCGGAATTGACCGAATTGGTAAGGCATGGATGGATGATGGACGCCTGCCATCGGAGGAAGCGGGCGATGCGCTGGTCGAGTCTTTGGTGGACCCCTGGGGGAACCCGCTACGCTACCAACTGGTCAGTCGCGATCAGTTCATCGTGACGAGTGATGGGCCCGACGCGATCTGGCAGAGTGAGTACGACATCCGGGCCGAAGTCACCGTGACCGGCACGCATCCAAGCCTTCGCGACGAAAGCCAGGCCGTCGAGGAGGGCGGGGGCCTTCTCGAATGGGCGCATCCGGAGCAATCCTGGATCGAGCGGAGGATGGCGGAGTTGGATGAATCGCCGGCTGAGGGCGACGCAGCTGCAAAGGACTCCGGCGACGAGTTTGCGTGCGACGTTCGATGGGACGTCGGCGGCGCCACGACAATGTCAGGCGCTGCCTACTTCTGGTTCTACACGTGGGTCATGCTCGGCACGGCTGTGTTGTTCGTGCCGATCGGCTACCTCTACCGGCCGCGGACGTACCTGCAGATTGAGCAGGATGGCTAGTGCCGGCTACTGCTCCACTGGTCTCTTGTTCTACTGCGCTCTACAGCCCTCAGTCCGCAGCCTGCTCCGCTCCAGCGGTCTCACGCCGAGGCCGCATCGCCCGGAGGCGGACGACTTCTGAGCCGGGATCGAGGAGGATGAACGGCCGCATGGGATCGACCGTCGATCGAGCGTAGACAGGCGCGTGGTCAACCCGAACGACATTACGCAGGTCGGAGCGGCTCTGCCAGTGAAGACCCTTGGGCATCGTCAGCAGGAAGTCGCCACGGTCGTCGTGGATGGCGTCGATCGAGCCAGGGGCGAGTGAGACGAGCCGGTCATCGTTGATGCCGGTGGGCATCCAGACGTTGATGCGTTGCTCGGTGGGGTGGTAGAACACGACCTGCTCAACGGCTGGCCCGTTGAGACCTTGTACGGCTGTGCGGTTTGCGGTCGCTGTGGCGGCGTCCCAACGGCTGGCGCCGACCATGACGAGCACCTGCCGTGGATCCTCACCAATCGTCGCGGGGGATTCACCGTCGATGGAGAGGATGGAGAGCACGCCGGCGTCATCGAGCCGCCAAACAGATAGCCGGGTACTGCGCTGGCTCCACATCGGAAAGAGCCAGTCTTCATCGTCTGCGGGGAGTTCAAACTCGCGGCCGTCGGCAAAGCGGAAGGCAAGCGAGAACGACACGCTATCTCTGGCACGCGTGGACCACGCCAGGCGACCACGTGGGCCCAAGCTGGGCATCGTATTGACCTGGTCGTCTCGGACGAGCCACGTCAGCTCCCCGGATCGCCAGTCGACGCGGCCGATCCAACGACTGCCGTCTCGGCGAGGTGATTCGATGAGGAAACCTTCCTTGTCCGCCGCATCGGTCAGGATGAATGGTGACTCGATGGTTGACTGCAATCGCATGCCGCTGAAGCCAGGAAGAATCTCCCAGATCTCAATGCGGCTGCCGGCTGGTGGAAGCGCGCCGGGAAGTGCCATTCGCGCGGCGTTGCTCGGGGGAGTGCCTGCGGTGGTCGCGATCCAGCGGCCATCCGGGCTGGGCAGTGGCAGAATTGTCGCGTTCCAAGGAAGCGAGCCGAGTGCCCAGGCCTCCCCTTGGAAAGCGCCACGCGTTGCATCGTCTGCCCGTTGCTGGCGGGCGGCGATTTCATTGAGGGCGTCGGCCTGCGATTGCGTCAGTCGAGTCCGTTTGGGCCACTTGGACTGCTCACATCCGGCGACGGCCGCCATGGCCGCAACCGCAATCAAGATGGAGCTGCGAGCCATCACGGCGAGTCGTTTCCGCGTGGCGTCAGCTCGATGAGTTCAGGCTCAAAGGCGTCAATCTGGTTCTGCATCGGCTCTTCGCTTGGAAGCAGTACGCGACTACCGCCGGACTGCGCGTGCCGGCCGAGGCGTTCGTGGACGTTCAGGTCGATGATCTTCTCGCCTTCGGCGATTTGCCCGGCCAGCGGACGGGCCACCGACTCCAGCCGTCCGAGGTCTTCGAGGTTGTAGTTGTCGTAGTTGTCCACAGGCCGGTGGACGACTGTCGGCGTGATGAACGCAATGAGCTCCGTGCGTTCCAGTTTCTCATCGTTGAATTCAAAGAGCTGTCCGATGATCGGGATGTCTGCCAGCAGCGGGATGCGATCTCGCTTTATCTTCTCAAACTCCCGGAGCAGCCCGCCCAGCACGATCGTCTGCCCGTCGAGCAGAATGGCGTGCGTGGTCACCTGCTTGCGGTCAAAGATCTCGCTTTGAGTGTTGCCGACATTGACTGCGCCCTTCGCTTGCGAGAGTTCCAGGCTGACGGCCAGATCCACAGCGCCCTCCTCGGTGATCCGAGGACGCACATTCAGGAAGACGCCAACGTTCTTGTACTCGATGGTCGTCGTGAGATTCTGCAGGCCGGTCGAAGCCTCTACAGACCCGGTCGCAATCGGGTACTCCTGCCCGGCGAAGAAGACGGCTTCCTCGTTGTCGGCGGTGAAGACACGCGGTTCCTGAATCACGCGTGTATTTGTGATTGAATTGAGCGCCTCAACGATGACATTGATGTCGAATGGACCAAGGGTCAGGGTGTTGGTCTGCGAACCGTCGAGCATGTTCGTGATGAAGTCGATCGATCCCATCGTGAGGTCAACCGAGCCGGCCACGAGCGCGCCGGTATCAGGCTGCCAGCCGGTCCCGACCCGCATGCCCAGGTTGAGGGCGTCACCAAGATCGACTTCGACAATCGTGGCAGAGAGCATGACCTGGCGGCGTGGTTGGTCGAACGCCTCAATCAGCTTCCGCATCGGCTCGCGATAGGCTGTGGGTGCCAGAATCGCCAACGCGTTCTGGCGGATGATCGGAACCACGCGGACCTTGCCGATCAGAGACGACTCCGGTGCTTGCTCATCTGAGTCACCGGAGTTGCCCCACGGGAACTGGAGGTCCGACGAAGTTCCGGACGTGTCGGGGCCAGAAACGTTGAGACCGTCGCCGCTGGTGGAGAAGCCTTCGGCGGTCAGGCCGGTCTCGGGGCGTGGCAGCGACACGCGGCCGCCCGCCTTGGCCAGGAGGATGTTGATTTCCTCGGTGAGCGAGACCGCGTCGGCGTACTTCAGCGGAATGATCTCGGGCAGACCGGCGTCTGAAGGCTGGTCGATCTCCTCGATCACGCTCTGAATGAACGAGAAACTCTGTTCCGTCTTTGCCAGCACCAGCAGGGCGTTGCGGTCGGGAAATGCTTCGAACTGGTAGACGCCCGCGATGCCAGCCGTGGCGTCGGTTCGCTGGCTCTGACCCGATCCGCCTTGCCTGCCCGAACGTCGATTGCTCGAGCCGGATGAACTGGAAGAGCCTCCTCCGAGCACGGCGGTCAGGAGATCGGTCACTTTGATCGGGTCGGTGTACTTGAGGATGAACAAGCGAGACGTGCCCTCCGGCCGCGGAAGATCCCACTGCGTTTCGATGAGTCCCGCAATCTCGTCCACGGTTTCCTGCTCCCCCTGCACTGTCACCGTGTTCTGTTGCTCATTGACGGTGAGTCGCAGTTCGGCCTCGGGGATGCCTTCGGTCGATGTCGTGGTGGCACCGGAGGAGCGGTTGCTGCGGTTCTGCTGGTTGCGGTTGTTGCGATTCTGGGTCCGATTCGATGATGAACTGCTGCTGCCACCAGCCTGCTCGAAGAGTTCCAGGACATTCGTCTCGATCTCGCGGGCGTCCGCATATCGGAGTCTGAAGGTCTGAATGACTGGCTGAAGCCATTTTCGGTCAATGTCAAGGATGATCTGCTCGACCTGCTGGCAGAGACCGACGTCGCCGAGCACCATGATCTGGTTCGAGAGGTCGTCTTCCTTGATGACGGCCCAATCCTCGGGGAAGAAACCCGTCAGGCTGTCCTGGATCTGGGCGGCATCGGTGTTGCGGATCTGGAAAATCTTGAAGATGAGTCCGCCGCGGTCTGTACGCCCTGCGACCGACGTATTGGCAGAGACGACCTCGATCTCCCCCAACTGCAGCACCATGTTGTCCATTTCGCCAATGAAGATGACGCGGGGCCGCTCGATGATGCCGATGCCCTGCATGCGCAGGTACGTGAAGATGAAGTCGAGCGCCTCGGTGCGAGACATCGGGTGGTCGGCCACGATGTTGTATCCCCCGCCTCGTGACCCAGCGGAGGTGGTTGGCAGGTCGATCGGCATGACGATCTTGCCGGTCTCCAAAGCGATGAACTCGACGAGCTCCTCGAGCTGAACGTCTTTGAAGGCGAGCACGACGGGCTCGTCTTTGACGGGGCGTCGATCGGAGCGAATGCCTTCTGAGCTCCAGACGACCGGGGCAACTTCTTCGGCGAGTTCCTCTTCCAGTTCGGTCTCGTCGGCCAGCTCTTCTGCCAGGGCTTCGGTCGCCTCTTCCAGCTCGGTCTGCTCAACAACCTGTTCCACCAGTTCCTCAGCCGCTGCTTCCTCGGCGGCCTCTTCGACCTCCGCCTCGAGCGCGGGATCGTCAGCGACTACCTCATCGGGCTCAACCTCTGGCGCCGGGGCTGGGGCTG
>CAZMPA010000012.1:0-19632 GCA_964567915.1 uncultured Isosphaeraceae bacterium
ATCTGGGCGGGCGGACGCTACGGGGGTTCCAGTTCCGACAGGTGTCGCCCAAGGGCATCGACGCGGCCGGCAACGTCACCGAAGTCCCTGTGGGCGGAAAGTTCATGGTCTTCCTTGGAACGCAGTATCAACGACCGCTGGTTGGTGAAATGCTCGATGGCGTCGTATTCATCGACTCTGGGGCGGTCAACAACGATCCTGGCTTTGATCAGTACCGCCTTTCCGTGGGGATGGGCCTGCGGGTGTATATTCCCCAACTTGGCCCGACACCTCTTGCGTTCGACTTTGCGTTCCCGATGCTCAAACAGGACGGGGACGAAACACAACTGTTCAGTTTCTCGGCCGACCTACCGTTCTGAGCGGGGGTGCCCGAAGCGGAGGATCTCCCATGGCGATTCACACACGAGTATCCCTGCCTGTCTTTTTTGCGGCGGCTGTCGCGGCCGTGTCAGTTGCTGTTCTTCCAGGTTCCGCCGCCCAACAATCGGCAGTCAGTCCGGTGGCAGTTGTGAACCTGTCCCAGGTGATGGAAGGGCTCGCAGAGCGGGCCGACGCCGAAGCCGGCCTGCGGGCAAAGGCGCAGGCGGTCGCCGCAGAGGCGGAGACGCGGCAGGCCGCGGTCCGAAAACTGCAGGAAGAACTGATGGCGATCACAGATCCCATCCAGCGACTGTCAAAGGAAGAGCAGGTTGATGCCGACGTCATTCAGTTCATGGCCTGGCAGGAGCTCATGAAGCAGGAGCTGGATGTTGAGCGGGCCCTCGCGATGGAGAGGCTTTACCGCGACATCATGGCCGCGGTTGCGGACATCGCGACGACGGACGGCATCGACCTCGTGCTGATTCATGACGGTGCTCGGGGCATCGAGACGAATCCGGCGCCCGAAGCCGGGCCGATGGCTACGCAGGTGCGTCAGCAGATCGCTCAGCGACGGATTGCATTCGCGTCCGACAGAATCGACCGCACTCGGGACGTCATCATTCGGATGAACGCCGACTACAAGGATGAAACCCGCTGAGCAGGCGGGAGAGGATTGACACCATGCAACGACAACTGATTCGACTGGCCGTACTCGCTGCAGTCTGCGTTACGCCGCTTCTCGCCTGGCAGGCGGGCGCCAGCCGGGCCGCGGTCACCCCTACAGTCGTCGGCACAATCGACCTTCCTCGTGTTCTGGAGTCACTCGATGAGTGGAAGGCCGAGATGGCCAGATCACAGGCCGCCGGCGAAGCGTTCCAGGTTGAACTCGCTCAGAAGCGGGACAGTCTGGAGGGATTGGCGGCCGATATGGAAGACTTTATGGTCGGCACCGAGCAGTACGCGGCGGCCGAGCACGCGCTCAAGAAGGCTTCCATCGACCTGCGGGCTTTCATGAGCCTGGCTGACATGCGTGAGGCTCGCACCAAGCAGCGAGCGATTCTTCGAATCTACAACCACGTACGAGCTGCGACCCAGGAGCTTTCCGATCAAGAGGGGTACGGCATCGTGCTCATGGACGATTCCGCCATCCCAATCTCAGAGGACAGTTCGGACATTCTCGGAGACATCTCGTCTCGCCGCGTTCTGTATGCGAGCACGACGCTGGACATTACCGAACCGCTTATCGCCTACATGAACGCTCAGTGGCAGGCAGCCCACGGCAAGTGATGCGGGTCGCCGACACGACATGTTGACCGCGGCTGATATTGCGAGCCGGCTGGGCGGAGAACTCATCGGCTCGGGCGAGCATTGTGTCGCGGGATTCGCCGGTCTGGACGAGGCCACTGCGTCGGATCTTGTCTTTATCGCGCATGCCAAGTGGGCCGATCGGTGGGGCGATTGCAAGGCCGTCGTCGCGCTCGTGACCCGAGGTGTGGACGTCCCGGATCATGATCCCGAGGCGAGAACGCTCATCGTCGTCGAGAATGCCGAGATTGGAATGATGTTGCTCCTTGAGTCCGTCGCCAGCGATCTGCGTCCCGCACCTGAGGCGGGTGTGCATGAGGGCTCGCACGTGGATGAGTCTGCCACGATCGGAGTCGGCGTTCACGTTGGCGCAGCGGCCGTCGTGTCAGCCGGGGCTGTTCTGGGGGACGGTGCCGCCGTCGAGGCAGGTGCGGTCGTTGGGCGAGGCGCAGCCGTTGGTGCCGACTCGCGCTTGCACGCTGGCGCGGTGCTCGGTGAAGGGTGTTCGATGGGCGAGCGGAGTGTGCTGCACTGCGGCGCCATGGTGGGGGCGGAGGGCTTCGGCTTCCGACCGGACCCCGACACGGGCCTTCCCCGACGCGTGCCACATCTTGGATCCGTCGAGATCGGCGATGATGTCGAGATTGGCGCTTCGTGCTGCGTCGATCGGGGGAAGTTCGGTCCGACACGGATTGGCGATGGGACGAAAATCGACAATCTGGTGCAGATTGCGCACAACGTCCAGATCGGCCGGGGCGTGGTGATTGCGGGCCAGGCGGGCCTGGCGGGGTCTGTGAGGGTGGGGGATGGGGCGGTACTTGGAGCCCAGGTCGGGGTAGCTGAGCACGTGGAGATTGGTGCCGGGGCCAGGATTGCCGCAACCAGCGGCGTCATGCGAGATATCCCGGCCAATGAGGACTGGGCGGGCACTCCAGCCCGTCCGGCCCGCCAGACTTTGCGGGAGGTAGCGGCCCTCCGTAAACTGCCCGGACTGGTGGCGTCGATGACGCGGCGGGAATCGTCCTGACGCGTCCACGGCCCCCGGTTTCGCCCATGGACGAGCCGTCGACGCAGACCGTTGAATTCGAGCGAGACTCCACGCGTCAGCAGACGCTGGCACGCGAGGTGTCGGTGCGTGGCAAGGGGCTCATGCTTGGGCAGGATGCGGAGTTGCGGTTGTGTCCAGCGCCGCCGGACCACGGACTCGTTTTTGAACGCGTCGATCTTGATCCCCCGGTGCAAATTCCGGTGACGATCGAACACGCGCTGGAGCGTGACCGGCGGACCGCAATTGGATCTGGTGAGGCCGTAGTCGAAACCATCGAGCATTGCATCTCGGCGCTTCGAGGCGCTGGCATCGACAACGTGCTCCTTCAGATCGACGGGCCAGAGGTGCCGCTCGGGGACGGCAGTGCTTCCGCCTTTATCGAGGCCATCGCCGAAGCGGGCACCGAGACGCAGGACCAGCCCCGCCGCGTGATTCGAATTGATGAGCCGATCATCCTTCGCGAAGAGGACAAGATGCTCGCAGTCTTTCCCGCTGCGGGTGATGAGTTTCGCGTCATGTACGAACTGGACTATGGCGAGGCGTCCTCTCGGATTCCACGGCAGTCCTTCGCGTTCACGCTCGATGAGTCGGGCTACCTGAAAGAGGTTGCCGACTCGCGGACCTACAGCCTTGAGGAAGAGGCTCGGGCACTGCAGGACCAGGGGCTCTGCACCCACCTCTCGCCTTCCGAGGTATTGGTCGTCGGTGACGATGGGCCCATAGACAACGAATGGCGGTTCGACAATGAGCCTGTCAGGCACAAGGTGCTGGACTTGATCGGCGACCTGATGCTCGTCGGATCGCCGGTGGCTGGGCACTTCGTTGGGACGCGGTCCGGCCACGCACTCAATCGTCGCATGTGCCGGGCCATCTGTGATCAGATCGAGCGGAGGGAGCGGGCGGAGCGGCTTGAGTCCGGACGAACAATGGACATCCGCGCGATTCAGCAGATCATGCCGCACAGGTATCCGATGCTGCTGGTCGACCGCGTGGTCGAAGTCGAGGGCAACCAACGCGCCGTTGGTGTCAAGAACGTGACGATCAACGAGCCGTTCTTCACCGGGCACTACCCGGGCACACCCATCATGCCCGGCGTGTTGATCGTCGAGGCCATGGCTCAACTCGGGGGCCTCCTGTTGAGCCAGACGCTGGAGCATCACGGCAAGATCGCCGTGCTGCTCAGCCTGGACAGAGTCAAACTGAGGCATCCGGTGACACCAGGCGACCAGTTGATGCTCGAGGCGGAGACCATTCGAGCAAGCACCCGAACGGCGGCCATTCGGTGCAGGGCCTATGTTGGTGACCGCGACGTCGCGGAGGCGCAGATCAGGTTCATGATGGTTGATGCAGATCAGGCCCACGGATGAGGAGCGGCCGTACACCATGACTTCGGTTCATTCCACGGCGATCATCGATCCGACTGCGGAGTTGGCTGACGACGTTCGTGTCGGGCCGTACTGTGTCGTCGGACCTGGCGTCCGTGTCGGCGCAGGCTCGGTGCTTGAGGACCATGTGACGATCCCACGCCACACGGTGCTTGGCGTGCGGAACCACCTGTATTCGCATTGTGTGGTTGGCGGCGATCCACAGGATCGGAAGTACGCGGGCGAGCAGACGGATCTCCGTGTCGGCGACGACAATCAGATTCGCGAACACGTGACGATCCACCGTGGAACCGGCAATGGGGGCGGCGTCACGACGGTCGGTTCGTCCAACCTGCTGATGGTCGGCTCGCACGTGGCGCATGATTGTTCGGTCGGCGACCATACGGTCATTGCAAATCAGGTGATGCTCGCGGGGCACGTCAAGGTCGACGATGGCGCGTCCATCGGCGGTGGAGTCGGCGTGCACCACTTTGCGACCATCGGCAGACTTTCGTTCGTTGGAGGGCTTGCCAGGATCTCCAGAGATGTGCCGCCGTTCATGATCGTGGAAGGACACCCGGCAGAAGTGCGTGCCGTCAACGCGATCGGCATGCTGCGAAACAGTTATGGGCAGGACGACATCGACGCTATGAAGGACGCCTTTCGGCGGATGTATCGTGGCACATCAGTCGTGGCGGACGCGATTGCGGAACTGCGAAAGCAGTTTGCGGGCGTCGAGGCTGTGGCGCACCTCTGTGACTCGGTCGAGGCGTCATCCATGGGAACACATGGCCGCGCCCGCGAAGCGACGCGTCAGGACGACAAGTGGTCGGCGGCCGAGAGAGCCGGCACGAGGTAGTCAGCCGAGGTCATCCTCGTCGTCCTCGACCGCCACGGCGTCCTCGTCTTCCTCACTGCGAGGCTCGTCGTCTTCAGCATCTGCGTCATCGGCGTCGAAGTACTCGCTGGTGCCATCGAAGTACCCCTCGTTCTCCTCATCTTCGATGGGATGCGACGTGGAGTAGAAGAGAGCGATGATGGCGTCGATCCAAGTGGAGCGAACCAGCCCGGCGGTTGATGTGAGTTCAGGCATGATGCGTCAAACCATTGCTGTGCTGGCGGGTTCGAGTGGGGCTACCGCCGGCGACCGCGCGGATTCTAGCGAACCGAATTGAATTGTCGAGGGGGTGACGGGCGGGGGGTCAATCGGTTTGAACGGTTGCGGTCCCGGAGAACGACGCTGCTGGGCGGTAGCCCCACTCGGCCATCGTCTCGGCAAAGATACTCGTGTCGAGGTACCGAAGTGATCCACCGACGTGGATGGTGGTGCCGGCTCCTGCGCCCGCAGGCAGCACGACGGGCAGTTCCGCCACGCGGTCGAATCCCGGGGACAGGACCAGTCCTGCTGCGTGGCGGCCATGCCACGAGCCGCGGCCGGGTGTCTGCACGGTGTAGTCGTACTCAATCAACTTGATGGACCGCTCATTTGGATTGTTGATGCGGACCTGCACGGTTCCGGCCGTCGCATCGGCGGTCTGTTGGGTGATCTGGCCTGAGTCCAGCACCTGCACTGAGGGCGGAGAAATGCATCCGGCCAGAAGGGTGGCGGCCGCCGCTGCAATGAGTCGCGTGTGCATGCGGGCACCCTATCACGGCCAGATTACGCCGTCGCCTACGTCGCAAACCGCCCAGTCGGCACCGCCCGCCTCGCTCGGCGGGGATCGCAACGAATCCGCTCAGGAGTGCCCCCTGGCCGGTCGATGCTCGATGCGGTCCCACTGCACCCTCTCCACGGAGTCCAGCATGCAGCTCGACGCGATTCTTCAGTCCGCAGCCGACCTCGGCGCCAGTGACGTCCATCTGGTTCCCGGACATGTGCCGATGGTGCGGGTTGACACGGTCATGCGGGGGTTGGACCTGCCTGTGCTCTCAGTTGCCGATATCGACGGCTTTGTGACAGGAATCACCAGCGAGCCCCAGCGGGACCGACTGGCCACCGAACACGATCTGGATCTCTCCTACGCCGTAGACGCCCTTGGCCGCTTTCGAGTCAACATACACAAGCAGCGAACAGGGCTGGCTATGGCCATGCGGGCGATTCGGTCGTCGGTGCCGCCCCTTGACGCCCTGAATCTGCCCGAGGTCGTGCAGCGGTTCGCCATGTTGCCCCGCGGTCTGGTCCTGGTGACCGGCGATACCGGATCCGGCAAGTCCACGACGCTGGCGGCCATCATCCAGGCGATCAACGCTCGAGAGCGGAAGCACATCATCACGCTTGAAGATCCGATCGAATACACCTTCGAATCAAGACAGTGCCTGATTGAGCAGCGTGAACTTGGCGCCGACCTGCCGACCTTCGCGTCCGGGCTCAAACACGCGCTTCGTCAGGATCCGGACATCATTCTGGTCGGCGAGATGCGGGATCTGGAGACCACAGCACTCGCCATGAGCGCCGCTGAGACCGGGCACCTCGTCCTGTCCACGCTGCACACGGTCAGCGCCGGCCAGACGGTGGAGCGAATCATCGATATGTACCCGGCGAATCAGCAGAACCAGATTCGCTCAATGCTCGGCGACACGCTGCAGGCGGTGCTTTCGCAGTCTCTCTTTGCCAGAGCGGACGGGGAGGGCATGGTGCCAGCGGTCGAGATCCTCCTGTGCACGCCCGCGGTCCGCAACCTCATTCGAGAGAACCGGACCTTTGAGATTCCAAACGTGATCGAGACGAGTCGGGGCCTTGGCATGACCACGCTCGATTCGTCCATCGCGCAGCTTTACTTCAACGGGCTCATTTCGCGTGATGACGCGGTCGCCCGCGCGGTGTATCCGGACGCCATGGAGCAGGCCATCGCGGCCTGATTACGCATGCCCAACTACCACTGGGAAGTTCGTACCGCGGGAGGCCGCACCGAATCGGGTCGGATGTCCGCTGAGACCGCCGGGGCCGCGGCCATGCTGCTGCGTCGGCAGGGACACCATGTGCTCAAGTTGGTGCCACTGGCCAATCGTCGGTTTGAGTGGCAGCGTATTGTCGAGATACTGAACGCGGGCACTGGTCCTTCGCAGAAGGAAGTGCTGGACTTCACCGTGCAACTCGCCGTGATGGTCCGCGCGGGAATCAACCTTCGCCAGGCTCTCGACGGCATTGCTGAGCAGACGAAGAACGCCAAGTTCAGGCGAATCATCCTTCAGATTCGGGCAGACATCGAGGCGGGCCGGTCATTCTCGGAGGCCATCTCCAAGTACCCAAGGCTCTTCAACGCCTTGTACGTGAACATGGTCAAGGCGTCCGAGATGTCGGGGTCCTTCGCCAAGATGCTCGACCGCATCGCATCCTTCATCACGCAGCAACTTGAGACCAGAAAGATGGTCATTGGGGCGAGTATCTACCCGGGCATCATCGCCACCATGGCGACCGGGGTGACGGTCTTCCTGTTGACGTTCGTGCTGCCCCGGTTCGCTGGCGTGTTCGCCGGCAAGGAAGAAGTGCTCCCCGGGCCCACCAAGATGCTGATGGGTCTCTCGGCCTGGATGGTCGGCAACTGGCAGGTGCTGGTCGGCGTCCTGGTGGCGATGGTCATCGCGCTGCTCCTGGCGCTGCGAACCGGGCCCGGCCAGTTGGTGTTCGACAAGATCAAGCTCGTCGCGCCGCTCTTTCGGGGCATGTTCCGGGCCCTCTATGTCAGTCGATCGCTACAAACCATGGGAGAACTGCTCAACGCGGGCGTGCCGGTGCTCGATGCGGTCGGTGTGACGGCGGACATTTCCGGCAACCGGCTCTATCGGGACCTTTGGCGACGCGTGCAGGTTGCAGTGCGAGACGGTCGAAAGCTCAACGACGAGTTGGAGAAGTCCAAACTCCTCCCGGGTTCGGTCGTGCAGATGGTCGCGGCGGGCGAGGAGTCCGGCCGGCTGGGCGAGGTGCTCGAAGAGGTCGCCGAGTTCTACCACCGCGTCCTTCGCGATGCAATCAAGGCGATGACGAGCATGATCGAGCCTCTGCTTATTGTTGTGATGGGTTCCATCGTTGGCTTCATTGCGATGGCGATCATCCTGCCGATCTTCAAGATGAGCTCGTTGGTGTCCGGATGATGCATGCAGTGATTGGCAGGCCGTCGGGGCGTCGAGGCTTCACGCTCGTGGAGACGGGGCTCGCGATTGTCATTGTGGCGACCGGCATGCTTGCCATGCTCGCGGCTCACGAGGCCTTCGTGCAGCAGAACGATTGGGGCGAGCGAGCTGCGCAAGCCGCTCGCCTGGGTGGCGAGATTCGCGAGCGAAGCATGGTTCTCGCCGTAGCCGACCCGGTCACAGGGAATGCCTTCTGGGGCGCCGAGGCTGGCGAGTCTTCGGTGAGCGACTGGGACGACATGGACGATTTCGACGGCCTCGATGTGTCCGGCTGGGGCGGTGATGGACCGATCGACGCGTCCGGAAGCGTCATCCCAGGCATGCAGGGATGGCGACAAGTGGTCGAGGTGCAATCGGTCGATCCGACGGACCTGGCCACGACTGTGGCCGATGGAACATCCGAGGCCGTACGTGTCTCGGTGGACGTGTACTGGCATGACTCGGCTGGAGATCCCGGGGATCTGGTGACGACCGTGACGTGGGTGCACGTGCAATGACTCGATATGAGATATGTCGGTCGCATCATCGAGGTGTCTCCTCGGTGATGGCGATGATATTCCTTGCGATCGTTGCATCGTTGACGGCGGTCATGGCGATCGTGTCGGAGGGAAATGTCCGCAGCGCTGACTCCGCCATTCGCGTCTCGCGAAGTTTGAGTGCCGCCGAGAGCGGGCTCAAGACCGCCATGTGGCGGCTGCGGCGCGAGGCGAGTCGGTACGTCGTCGAGGCCGGAGATCTGGACGGTGGCTTTGGTGACCGACTGTGGCGGGGGACATGGGTTGGGGCCGACGGCACCGTGACGGTGGCTGGTCCGGATGGGTACGTTGTGCCCGCGCCGAGCGGCAGCGGGCTGATGCATGCCGTGTACGACGCGCATCTCAACCACGATCAACATCCTGATGTCACCGTCGATGGATCGGTCGTCGAGGCCGCGATTGATGACCCGGGTGGTGTCGTGACCTCGCAGGGCATTCCGCTGGACGGGGCCGTAGGGGGACCGTGGTTCCAGCTCAAGTACGAGATGCTGGCCGACGGAAGCGGCGTGCGGGTCACGAGCAAGGGCATCGACGAGCAGGTTCAGCGGCTCGTTCAGATGGACTTCTTGCTCGAGAAGAGAATCCAATACGCGGTGCTCGGACAGAGCCGCATCATGATCGGCAAGAACGTCCTCGTGGACGGTCCGATCGGCGCGCTGTACGGCACGGTGGCAGGTGAACTCGACCCCGACAACGGCGATCCGCTCGTGCTTCGAAGCGACTTCTACGATCTTGATGCGGTCCCGCGCGACCCGGTGCTGGACACGTTCCACGGATTGGTCGCCACGGATGACGCCGACGGCGACGGCCGCCTGCGGCCGGACCATCCTCAAGAGGGTGCATCCCTGGGCGCCAATCCCAGCCTTCAGGATCACGACGACGATCAGTATGTCGATGACTTCGATCTCTTTCTCGGCGTGTTCGACGCCGACGCCGACGACATGGTTGTGTTCGATCCGGTGCTTGCCCAGACCGCGGGATGGGGCGTGATGGCGGATGAGTTTGACGGCGACGATGACCTTGCGGCGCTGCTGGACACCGCAGTGTCGGACCGGAATGCCGACGGCGTGGTGGACGCACTCGACACTGCGATGGGATGGAATGACGGAATCCTGGATGTGCGTGATCGATACGCGAAGGTTCGGGGGCATCTGAACTTTGCGACCGACGCGGCGTCCTGGGAGACGGCTCGCGCTGGGTCGTGGCAGTCGCGGGTCGAGGCGGTGGTTCGCCCAGACCAATCAACCGCACCTGCCGCATTCTCGGTGGGTGAGCCGTGGCTGCTGGGGCTGACCAGCGACATGTTCCTCAACTCGACCACCTGGTACGAAACACAAGCGGACGCAGGAAGCTCCTTTGCTGGTCAGGTTGCTACGAACGGGGGGTGGTCTGGTGAAACGACAGCGCCGGAGTCCGTGCCATGGGGTTCCGATGGTGCCTACGACCTCTTTGACCGGCCGGTCTATCGCAACATGGTGTTTGGCGATATGAAGATTCCAATGGGCACGAACGCGCTCTTCGTGGACTGCTGGTTCGTCGGTGTAACGTGGATTGAGACCACGGAGGATTGCACGGACGTCAACTGGAACTATGCAGGCGCCCGTGAGATGCAGGAAGGATCACCCGAACTCCGATTCCCGGACTTGACAGCGACCTCGGGAGGCACGGAGTACCCGGACACAAGCGTGGCCTCGAACAATCTCCGCTTCGACGGCTGCACATTTCTGGGCACACTCGGTGGGGACCGTCCGCTCGAGTACACGCACTGGCGAAACAAGGTGCAGTTGACCGGCGCCACGAGGTTCTTTGTCGATCCCGACGACCCGGACCTGCTCGCAGAGTCCGACGCCGGAGCCATGCAGACACTACTTCTCGCTATGCCGGAAGCCACACGCGAACAATTGGCGAGAACCAGCATGCTGCTTCCCGGTTGGTCGGTGGACGTCGGCAACTTTGACAGCGACACGAGCACAACCGTGAAGCTCAACGGCACAATCGTGACAGGGCTCATCGACATCCGTGGCTCCGCCGCCGTGCACGGCACGCTCATGACGACTTTCCGCCCCGAGGAGGGGGAAGGGCCGCTCTTTTATGGCGGCACGCCCGACGCCTTCAACACGACGCTGGGCTACTTCGGCTCTGAGGACGGCGATCAGGAGGGCGTGGACGTCAACGATCCCGGCTTTGGCGGATTCGGCAAAATCATGCTGCGATACGACCCGGACGCCAAGTTGCCGGACGGCATCCCGTGGCCGCTTCTGGCAACCCCCGAGGCGCCCACCTGGTACGAAGGGGGGTCCTGGTGAATCGCCGCTCCCTGCGTGGATTCTCGCTTGTTGAAGTGCTCGTCGCCCTGGCGATCACGGTGGTGCTCATGATCGCGACCATGTTCGCGTTGCGAGCGAGCTTTGAGTCGTATCGTCGCTCGGCCGAACGGGTGTCGGCGAATGTGTCGGGCCGCCTGGGGGTTGAGCGGGTTCAGATGATGATTCGCGGCGGCGTCGACTTTGGCCCCGTGCCTGCCTCGCCAACCGAAGGCGTTGTGGAATCGGACGAGCTGAGCATTCAGGCGGCCGACGGCACCTGGACGACACTGCGGTGGGATGAGGCAACGTCAACGCTGCGTTGGGAGCAGGGGGCGGACAGTTGGCCGCTGATCGAGGGCGCCACGCAGCTCGTTGGTGGAGTGGGCGACCCGATATCCCCGTTCCGCATGCAGTTTCGAGACGGGCGATGGCTCACCAACGCCACGATCGATCTGGTGGTCGACGGTCAGCGTGTGACCACGACCGAGCTGGATCTCGAGGACGTCCCCGAGATGCGGTTCGTCGGATCCGCCATGCCTCGCCGCGTGGCATGGGGCGATTGAAACCTCCCTGGGCGGCGTGCATTCGTCAGCCGTTATCCTTCGCCGTCCATGTACGCGATTCGCATTGAACGCACGTTCTCGGCCTCGCACGCTGTCACGATTGACGGCGTTCCAGAAGTGCCGCACAGCCACGATTGGCGTGTTCGAGTTGTGCTGCGTGGTCCGGTGCTGGATGTGGACGGGTTGCTGTGCGACTTTCACGCGGTGGAGGGGCTGGTCAACGACGTGATTGCGCCCTTTCACAACGCAACGCTGAACGAAGTGCCACCGTTTGACCGGACCAATCCGAGCGCGGAGGCCGTTGCCGAGCACATTGCCCGGTCACTTCTGCCAGATCTGCCATCAAACATCGAGTCCATCAAAGCTTCGGTGACCGAGGCGCCCGGTTGTGAAGCGTCGTATGCCGTGGAGGTGGAGCAATGAGTGCCGCCCCGCTGATGTTGGGAGTCTCCGGAGCGAGGGGGATCGTGGGCGAGACGATGACCGATCAGGTGGTCCGCAGGTTCGCGGCCTGCTGGGGTGCGCGGCTCGCTCGGAGTGGCAAGGTGACACGTGTTTGTCTGGGCCGCGACAGCCGGCCATCGGGCCACGCCTTTGCCAAGGCCGCAGCGGCTGGATTGGCCGGGGCCGGCTGCGACGTTCTGGATCTCGGCATTGTGGCGACGCCGACCGTGGGGGTCATGATTGGCGCCGCGCAGGCCTCGGGCGGTGTGGTGTTGACGGCGTCCCACAATCCAGCCGAGTGGAACGGCCTCAAACTGCTGGACGAGTTTGGCACCGCGCCAAACCCAGAGCTTGCGGGAGACATCATCGGTGTGTTTCAGGGCGGCGAGGATGTTGAAACTGCGGAGCAACGCGGAACAGTTGCCGAGGAGCCGCGGGCGACCGATACGCACGTCGCCCGGGTTCTGGGTGGGGTGGACCCGATGCCCATCCGCGAGCGAGGCTTCCAGGTTGTTCTTGACTCGGTCAATGGGGCCGGGGGTCCGGGTGCCGCGTCCTTGCTCGGCCACCTGGGATGTTCCTTGACGCACCTCGGCAGGGCGACCGATGGGGACTTCTGGCACGTGCCCGAGCCGATCGCTGAGAACCTGACCGGACTCGCCGACGCCGTTCGAGACGGTGACGCCGACGTGGGGTTCGCGCAGGATCCCGACGCCGACCGGCTTGCCATCGTCGACGAAACCGGGCAGTACATCGGCGAGGAGTACACGCTGGTGCTGGCCGCGTGGCGAGTGTTGCTGGACAATCCCGGGGCGGCAGTCGTTGCGAACCTCTCCACGAGCCGCATGATTGACGACGTTGCTGCCCGATTCGGTGGGCGGGTGCATCGCAGCGCGGTTGGGGAAGCGAACGTGGCCTTCCTCATGCGGTCGTGCGGAGCCGCCGTCGGTGGGGAGGGCAATGGGGGCGTCATTCTTCCCAGCATCACGTTCGTCCGGGACAGCCTGTCGGGAATGGCCCTGGTGCTCGACCTGATGCGGCGAGAGGGCAAGCCACTGTCCGAACTGGTTGCGGAGATTCCGCGGTATGTCATCGTCAAGGAAAAGCTGCCCCTGGCCGCCAGAGAAGACCTCGCTCCTGCGCTTGAGCGGCTTCGTGCAGGCTTTCCAGAGGCGAAGATCGACGATTGCGACGGGGTCAGGCTGGATCTGCCCGAGGGTTGGGCCCATGTGCGGCCGAGCAATACCGAGCCGATTGCGAGGATCATCGTTGAGGCTGACGATGTTGCCGCAGCGGCGGAACTGGTTGCTCGGGTTCGCGAGGCCTCCGGGCTCTGATCGGCCTCGGGCAGCTACGCCTTCCAGGACTCCTGCACGGTGACCGCGAAAGGTTCAGTCCTGCAGTCGATGTGGCAGGCGAAGTATCCGCCGACGTGTTCCGCCACGAGCGGCCAAATGAACTCACGGTCCGTCTTGGGCTGCGGAAGGGCGTCGATGGCGGCCCTGTCCAGCCACTCAAGCACGCCCTCATCCATTTCATATGCGACGATCTCGTCATGCCCGATCGGCCGCGTCACTTCAAAGAGAAACAGCAGCCAGTGGCACTGCCCTTCGTAGGCCGTCTCCGAGACCATGCCCATGAGTCGAATCTCGTCGTAGCTCAGCGAAACCCCGGTCTCTTCCTCGGTCTCCCGAATGGCGCAGCAGTGCGGACTCTCTCCGGTCGTGGGTTCCAACTTGCCGCCGGGAGGCGAGTACATGCCGGCGTTCGGGGGTTTGCAGCGATGCAGCATGAGCAGCCGTCCGTCGGCGTCTCTGAGGTAGCACAGTACCGCGATGCGATAGGGAAGCGAGCCGTCTGCGAGGTTGGTACTCATGCCTGGGCGTTCTCGATCAGGTCGACCATCTCGTGGACGGCCACCTGCATGCCGGTCATGATCGACCGGGCCACAATGGAGTGGCCAATGTGCAGTTCGCACAGGCCGTTCAGGGCTGCGATGGGTTGGACATTGGGGTAGTCCAGCGCGTGGCCGGCGTTGAATCGCATTCCAGCGGCGAGGATCCGCTCGCCTGCTGCGATGACCCGGCCAAGTTCGGAGTCGGCGGCCGAGGATGCCAGGCCATCGGCCTGGACTGCGTGGGCCCAGGGGCCGGTGTGTACTTCGCAGACCTCGAATCCGCAGGATGCGGCAGCCTGGATCTGCTCGGCCTCGGCGTCGATGAAGGCGCTCGCCGGGATGCCTCCCTCTGCAAGCCGCCGGACGACCTCCTGCAACCGCTCTTGATCTGCTGCAACGTCCAGACCGCCCTCGGTTGTGATCTCCGCCCTTCCTTCGGGCACGAGCATCGCTGAGCGGGGGCGGATTCGCAGGGCAAAGTCGACCATATCGTCGGTGGCCGCCATTTCGAAGTTCAGAGGTGCCGCCAATCTCTCGGCGAGCCGCTCGACGTCTACATCCTGAATGTGCCGTCGGTCCTCGCGGAGGTGGACGGTGATCCCTCCGGCGCCTCCGCGGCACGCGGCCTCAGCGGCGTCGATCGGATCGGGCTTGATCGTCCGTCTTGCCTGTCGCACGGTGGCGACGTGGTCGATGTTGACGCTGAGGATTGGCATCGGGGCCAGATGGTACCGCTCGGAATAGGACACGGCCCGCGTGGCCGATCTATACTCCGCCACGCACACGAACGCGGCATGGAAGACTTTCACAAGAGCCTCGATTCCGTCCTCGACGACCTGCTGGCGCAGGGCCGCCGCGTGACCGACATCACCCTCACCGCCGTCGAGTCCTACTTCGAGAACGACGCCGAGGCCGCAGCGGGAGTCATCAGAGCCGACGCGACGATTGACCATGTCGATGTGCAGATCGAGCGAGGATGCATTGCGTTGATGGGGCACCGCCCCGAGGCGGAGTTCGACCAGCGATCGATTCTGACCATCGTCAAGATCAATAACGAGCTCGAACGCATCGCAGACTGCGCAGTCAACATCGCCGAAGCCAATGAGCAGCGGAAGGACACCGAGGTGGCTGACACCTTGCGGGTCATGGCCAACAGTGTGGTCGGCATGGTCAGGGACTCCGTGCAGGCGTTGGCTGCGAGGGACACCGACCTCGCCCAACGCGTTCTGGCTTTCGATGACACCGTGGATGCCTTCAAGGACGAGCTTGTTGCGAGGGCTCAGACTGCGCTGGCCAAGGGCGTGGTGTCGGTCGGCGCTGCGATGCAACTGCTTTCGGTTGTTCGCGCAGTCGAGCGGATGGCGGACCACTGCACAAACATCTGTGAACAGGTCATCTATCTGGAGACGGGCAAGATCGTGCGGCACCTTCCCACCGGATGGACCAAGCCGGCGCTCCCTGAGGACGCCTGATCGGCATGAGCGAAACCGAGTCGATGCATGGTCGCCTGGATCAGTGCGGCCAACCAGAACTCTCCAGGGCCCTTGCTGCGGCACCGGACCTGTTGGACGACTTACGCCGGGTGGCTTGGGAGTCCATACCTTCGCTTGTTGACCGCTACGTACGGTCGCGGCCTGCTCCCACAGACGGTGAGCCGACACCGGCTCCGTGCGTCACCAGCGACCCATTGTCAGTGACTGACACGGTGTCGCTGGTGGACGAGCGTTCTCTTCGCGGGGCGGGGGAGGCGATGCTCGCTGCGGGACGTGTCGCGGTCTTCACCGTTGCAGGTGGGCAGGGCACACGTCTGGGCTGGAAGGGGCCGAAGGGCACATTTCCAGCCAGCCCGGTTTCGGGCAAGCCACTCTTCCGTCTGTTCGCCGAGCAGATTCTCTCGGCGCAGCAGAGGTGGGGGCGACCGATCCGCTGGTACATCATGACCAGCGAGGCGAATGACGCAGAAACTCGTGGATTCTTCCTGGACAATCGCTGTTTCGGTTTGGATCGCAGGCAGATCATGATGTTCCCGCAGGGGATGATGCCGGCCTTCGACGCCGCCAGTGGACGCGTACTCCTGAGCGACAACTGCTCGCTGGCCATGAGCCCGGACGGTCATGGTGGCTCCTATGCAGCGCTCCTGCAGAGCGGTGCACTGGATCAGATGGAGTGCCGGGGCATCGACGCCATCAGTTACCACCAGGTGGACAACCCACTGGCGCCGGTACTCGATCCGGTCTTTCTGGGCCTGCACGCCGATGGCGACCACTCATCCGGAGAGTTCACAAGCAAGATGGTGCCAAAGTCCGGACCGCACGAGAAGGTCGGCGTGTTCGCGCTCCGCGGTGATGTGCCGGGCGTCGTCGAGTATTCAGACATGACCGAGTCGCAAATGGAGGCCACCGACTCAAGTGGTCACCTGCGTCTCGCCGCCGGCAACGTTGCCATGCACGTCATCAGCACCGAGTTTGCCAGGCGAATCGCCGACGCGGGAGAGGCATCGCTTCCATGGCACCGGGCCGACAAGAAGGTGCCTTCCTACGATGCGGGGTCGCAGACTGTGGTCACGCCCGACGAGGCAAACGCGGTCAAGCTGGAGCGGTTCGTGTTCGATGCGATGTCAACCGCGAAGCAGCCAGCGATTCTCCAGGTTGATCGGGCCTCGCAGTTTGCGCCCATCAAGAACGCCACGGGTACCGACTCCGCCACGAGCAGTAGTCGTTTGCAGTCGGACTTGTACGGCAGTTGGCTGGAGTCGGCCGGCGTGTCGGTGCCGAGGGATTCGGACGGCCACGTGGACGCAGCCGTCGAGATTTCGCCAATGACGGCCATGTCACCGGCGGACCTCGCGGATGCGACGCTTCCCGAGGCGGTCTCGCGCGGGGATCAGGTGAGCCTGTGACCGTCGCGGCCGGTACGCTCTGGACATGAATGCACGCCTCTGGATCTGGCCGCTGCTGGCGCTGCTGTGCCTTGCTGCGCCAGTGGCCGCGGACGGTGGGCCGCTCATCAAGGATCCCCACTCGATCAAGGGCCGCGTGGAGCAGAAGGTTGAGGACTCACTTGCCGACGACGGGCCGTGGCTGCTCTTCGGCGTGATCATGCTTGCGGGCGTGGGCATCCCGATCAGTGAGGAGATTCTCATTGTGCCTGCGGGGTTCCTGATCGAGCGGGGCGTGCTGCCGCTCTGGGGAACCGTCCTCGCGGCCTGGGCCGGGGTCGTCCTGGCCGACCTCATCTGGATGCTGCTTGTGCGGCGGTTCGCCCACAGATTGCTCGGCATCAGGTTCTTTCGCCGGATGTTCCACCCACGCAGGCTGCTCGAAATCAAGTACATGCTGGACCGATGGGGCGCCTGGGTGGTCATCATGGGACGCATTCTGCCTGCGGCCCGCACGCCGGTCATCACCGCGGCGGGCCTGGCGCACATGCCAATCGGGAGGTTCATGCTGGGCGAGTGCGTGGGGGCCGTCAAGAGCGTCGCGTGGCAGCTCTTTGTCGGGTGGCTGATCGCCAAGGGCCTCGGGGACTCCATGCACAATCAGCATCTTCGGGATGCGTTGCTGGTTGGGGGAGGCATTCTGGTCGTCGTCGTGGTAGCGTGGTGGATTCGACGACACATGACCGGCCGGCGACATCGACCGAGGGCTCCGATGCGTTGGCTTCGAGAGGCGTGCAAAGCACCCGCGGACCGAGCCCCGACATGACCGAATTCATCGCCCAATACGCCGACTACCTCCCGTGGGTCGTATTGGGCTTGTTGCTGGCCAGCGGCTTCGGCATTCCGATCGGCGAAGACATCATCATCATTCCGGCCGGCGTACTGGTTGGCGAGCAGATACTCGGGCCGGCAATCTGGGTGCCGACGCTCGTCGCTGCTGTCGTCGGTGTGGCCACAGCGGACATGCTGTGGTTCATGTGGTGCAGCATGTTCGGAACCCGATTGTTGCACAAGCGATTCATCAGGAAGTTTCTGCACCCGAAGCGGCTCCTGCAGGCGAAACACCAGATCGATCAGCGGGGCATCTGGGTGGTCGTCGCGGCGAGGTTTATTCCTGGAAGCCGTACACCCGCCATCACGGTGGCTGGCCTCATGCATCTGCGGCCCTGGCGATTCATCATTGCTACTTGGTGCTGTGTGCTCATCACGGCACCGATGCAGTTCTTTGCCGGCATGCTGGTGGGATATGGCATTGCTTCAAGGGATGCGTTCGGCGCGTTGCAGTGGATCATCGCAGGCGTCGTGTTTGCAGTGGTGATTTCCGCTCTGGCCATCCTGTTCGCCAAGTCGCGGGGTCGCCGGGCCGATCCTCCCAGAGCACGCGTTGCGTGGCTGAAGCACTATCGGAGCCCTCCCGGATCTCGCGCGGGCTGACTGGCTTTGGTGGTATGACTGGATCCGGTGGTATCCTGCCCTCATGAGAGCAGTGATCACCGGTCAAATTGGAATCGACAAGAAGCCATACCTGGAAACGGTCCGAGCCATCGCCGGCGAGCGGGGCCAGCGGATTGAGTTGTGCCACGTGGGCGACATGATGTATCACGAGGCGCCGGACATTCGCCCGGGTCGCATCCTTGACCTTCCACTCAGCAGATTGGCCTCGCTTCGTCGCGCCGCATTCAAGGACATCATCGCTGACACGACGCCCATCGTGGATTGCCCCGATCTGATCGTCAACACACACGCGACGTTCCGGTGGAGGCACGGCCTCTTCAGCGCCTTTGACTTCGATCAGATGGAGAAGTTGAAGCCCGACATGTTCATCTGCCTCCTTGACAACATCGAGGTTGTGCATGACCGGCTCCACGCCGAACACGACATCGACGCGACTTTGAAAGACTGCATGGTGTGGCGGGAGGAGGAGATCCTCGCGACCGAACTGCTCGCCAGCGCCATGGGATGCGCCGACCAGTTCTACATCCTCAGCCGGGGCCGCCAGAAGGACACATTTGAAACCTGCCTGCGTCTCGTGACACGACCCGACATGAAGCGTGTGTACCCGTCCTTCCCTATGAGCCATGTCATGGACATGCCTGACGTGCTCGAAGAGATCGGCCGGTTCCGCGATGCCCTGGCGGAGCACTTCATTACATTCGATCCCGCGGATGTAGACGAGAAGTTGTTGCTCGACCGGGCCATTGAGGCCGCCAAGACGGGGCAGGATTGGATCGATGTCACGCCTCACGCCTACGGCGGACGCGAAGGACGCGAATTGAAGGTCCGTGTTCGGGAGGTGCTGGACATCGCCGGGGATGTGGATGGTCAGATCTACATGCGGGACTTCAAGCTGATCGATCAGAGTGACATGATCGTGTCGCTCGTGCCCGAACTCCCGGGTGGAATTCCCGGCCTGTCCAGTGGCGTCGAGCGTGAACTCCAGCACGCCTGGGAGCACACCAAGGAGGTCTACGTGGTGTGGAAGCCGGCCAAGCCGCCTTCACCTTTCATCACCGAGACGGCGACGAAGATCTTCCCGGATGTCGACTCGGCGCTGGCATACTTTGAGTCCGAGCGGATGTTTGCGCCCGGAAATCTCTTCGGGCACTGATCGTGGCCACGCGCCGCATCAAGCTGACGGCTGAAGGTCAACCGCCATGATCATCCTCGTCTCCAACCTCGGCTCCACCAGCTTCAAGTACAAGCTGTTCGACATGGCCGCAGACGGCTCTTCGGAGCGGGT
>CAZMPA010000013.1:0-19460 GCA_964567915.1 uncultured Isosphaeraceae bacterium
GCGGCGGGGTCATCGAGCGGTTGCTGTTGTGGGTTCATCCAAGCGTCTCCATCAGAGATCTGATCTCATCGTCAAGCTCGTCCTCTTGGGCACCGTCCTGTCGCAGTGCCTCACGAAGTGCGGACACGAATCGTGACCGCGCGGCTCGGCAGCGGACCTCTGCCTGGCGGGCGGTGATGTGGTTTGCTCGGACGATGTCCCCATAGGGTTCGCCGAGGAGGTAGTGCCTGTGGAAGAGATCCCAGTGTTCAGAGAGGCCGGCGGCGTCGCAACGCCGGGCTGCCTCCGTGCAGGCATTGGAGACGAGCTGACGTGCCCAGGCGCGTTCAAACGCCAAAGCGGCGTCGGGCTGGTCTTCAAGCGATGTGTTTCGCCGCTCCGGAGCTCGGGCACTTCGTTTGTCGGTCCGGTACTGTTCCTGCAGGTACATGAGCAGCGCGTTCATCAGCCATCTGCGGAGGCGAAGGCCACTCGACGGCCAGGCACGCAGCCACTCGGAGCGGCTGAGCCGATCCGCGAAGAAGCCGGCAACGACGTCCGCAGCGTCGTTTGCGGGGTCGCGGAATGATGAACCGAGCCAGTAGACCCGAAGTGGGCCCGCGTAACTGTCCATGATGTGCGTGGCGACTTCAGCCTGTCCGGTGGCCCCAGTGTGCAGGCGTGCGAGAATCCACTCCTGCATGGTGCTTGGAAATGCGTTTGCCATGTGGCAACTCCCCAGACGAGTGCGGGTCAGCGAATTGGCGGGCCTCTGCACAAGAGAGAAGATGCCTGCCTATTCACACACCATCCCTCAGAAACCTCCCAAACGCCTTTGGTCAGTCTACAGTGCCGATTCATGCCGTCCAAGCCCAGAATCATCGTTTCTGAGACCCTGGACAACTCAGCTGTCGAGTGGCTGGCGCGTCGCGCCGAGGTGGTCCACATCGGGCAGCAGGATGCGGGATTCGGCGATGCGGTCGCAACCGCAGAGGGTCTGATTGTTCGCACCTACACGAGCGTGAGCGATGAGCTTCTGAATCAGGCTCCAGCATTGAAAGTTGTTGGCAGAGCTGGAACAGGGCTCGACAACATCGACCAGGCTGCGTGCGAGGAGCGGGGAATTGAGGTCGTTCATACGCCAGAGGCGAACAGGCAGGCGGTTGTGGAGTACGTGGTGTCCCTCCTCCTTCACAGCGTTCGGCCGCAGCCACCCCAGGTTGAGGGGGGGCTGAGCGAAGAGGCGTGGGTGGCGGCGCGGTCTGATGCCATGGCGGGGCGGCAACTGAACGAACGATGCATCGGGATTCTCGGGCTCGGAAGCATTGGGAAACGTGTGGCGCAGGTGCTGGCCGCCATCGGATGCAATGTGCAATTCAACGATGTGTTGGCCATTGACTCAGAAGTGACGCACGGCGCAGTTTCCAAATCCCTCGAGTCGCTGCTCTCGTCCAGTGACATCCTGACGATCCATGTGGATGGCCGCGCGTCCAACCGGCACCTGATTGGTGCGGCCGAACTGTCGCTGATGAAGCCGGATGGCATGCTCATCAATACCGCCCGCGGGTTCGTTCTGGATGCCGCCGCGTTGGCCGATCGCTTGCGGGTATGCCCCAGGATGACCGCAGTGCTCGATGTGCACGACCCCGAGCCACCGCGTGCTGACAATCCCCTGGTGGGGGTGCCGAATGCGGTGCTCTTGCCCCATGCGGCCTCCCGAACGGAATCCGCTCAACAGGCAATGTCCTGGGTGGTACGCCAGGTGATGGCCGTGATCTCGGGGTAGGCCGCACCTTTTTCGAACCACAACACCCTGGAGGACAACAACTTAGGTGGCCTCCCAAAAAAGCGCCCCTTCCCAGGTGTGTATCGCCATTGCCATTGTCTCTCTTGACGCTCCAAGGTCGGGGTACGCGCACTGAGCGTGGACTCCAGCCGTGAGAAGAGGCACCGCCGCAGCAATCTGCGGCCTGATCCGAGGAGCACATACAGGTGAAGCGAACACTGTGGAGCAATGCGATGCTCATGACGGCCGCGGCTGTCATTGGGTCGTCAGTCGTCGGGTGTGGGTCGAACTGGAGGATGCACGAAGCTCGTGTTGTGTCCCCTGCAAAGCCTGCTACATCCGAGGCGCCAAGTTGGGTACAGGGCCGTATGCCGATGTCGGAGGACCGCGTGTTCTTCATTGGCCGCAGCCACACTCCGGACTATCACCGTGACTACCTTCGTGACGGCCAGTGGGGTGTAGCTCAGCATGGGCGGACACCTGACACACGGGTTGGTTACACCGTCATGGACGAGCGGGACCTCGTGCAAAGCGCTCGGAATGATGTCTACGACCAGATTCGTCAACGGCTTGCGCCGAGAAGTCTCGGAACAACTGCTCAAACAATCGAGTCGACTGTTGATGTTGGCAATTGCGTTGACTGTGGCGACCCACTCCCCCAGCTATCAAGAATGCCCATTCAACAACCATGCAATGAACCATGCCTTCGACGTCAAGGTACGACGTGGCCGAACTCCGCATCTCACGATCGGTGCGGCTCCTGTACTGGGGAGGCTGTCGCTCGTGGGCAGTCCGTTGTGTTTGCCGATGATTGTGGAACCTGTGGCGATCGGCACGCGTTTGAGTCGCACGGCAACCCAGACTGCGGCGGCTGCCCGACCCGTGTGTCGGTGTCGACTTTCCCCTGGAATGAGCCATATTGGCCGCATTACGGATCGGTTCAGGGCCGAGATCTCAGTCTGATCAACATTGGTATCGACTCCGTCATGCCTGCGCTGCTCGCCCACGTCAATGAAGAGGAGATCTACTTCGAGAAGTGGCATGTGCACGAGGGGCATGATGCGTCTGACCGGCCGTTTGCCGAAGGCCGCGATGAATGGCAGTCCTACAAGTGCTGGGTCTTGTGCTCCATTCCGATCGCGGAGTACGAACATCTGGTCGGAGATTTTCGCGGGACCTACCAAGCCTTGCTGGCCGAGAGCATCGAGCGGGATCGGATGGACCGTGATCGCCGCATCACCTGGGAACGACGTGTGCAGGATGCCGAACTGAGTTGGCGAACCGGCGAGCACAGCGGAGAGGCTGTCTACGACTACTACGACCGGCCTCGGCGATAGGTCTGCATCACGTACTCAATACAGATACGGAGCGAAAGAACGTGAAGACGAGAATAGATTTTCTGATGGCCTGCGCCCTTGTGGGTGGTGCGGTACTTGGCGGCTGTGCAAAGAAGCCGACGGCTTGGGTTATGGCGGACTCCAGTGGGGTGGTGCTTGATCGACCCGCTGCGCCTGACTGGGTGCGTGGTCTTACTCCCCAGTCCGAGAGCAGCATTTTCTTCGTTGGGCGAAGTGACGACGCTGTTCGGTGTCTCTCCGAGAGGGATGCCGTGCAGAGTGCAAGAAACGACATCAACGATCAGATTCGCCAGCGACTGGCCCCGGCCAACGTCGGGCAAGTGGGCCAGACCGTCAACCTGTCGGCAGACAGTGGAACTTGCGTGGACTGTGGGACGCCAATGCCAGAGATCACAACGGCGGTGCAGACACCGTGCAACTCGCCCTGCCTGCATTCCAGCGTTGCGGGACCAGGCGACTGCGTGAGCCGCAGCCACTGTGGTTCGTGCGCAACGACTGCTGTCGATTGCGGACACTCGGTTGAAGTCATCTCAGCGTGTGGGTCTTGTGACGATACCCATGCCTTTGTGGCATCGAAGCGTGCTGATTGTGCATCCTGTCCTACGCTTGTTCACGCTGTCAATGCAGATCACCGGGTGCCGGACTATCTACCCCATGACGCCAAGATGGCTCGCGACATCAATGTATTCAATGTAGGTCTCGACTCGGTCATGCCCGCTCTGCTAGCCCAGTTGCAGGAAGAGACTGCCTACTTCGAACGCATCGATGCGGGCGTGGCGGCGGGACGCGGCTGCTCTTCGAGTTATGCCGCGTCAAAGGCTGTTGGCCACCGGGCTTGGCTGCTTTGCTCCATCCCTCGGGCCGAGTTCATGGAGATTGCGGACGAGTTCCGAACGCGCTACGACCGTCTCTACGAAATGACGCTGGAGTGGACCCAGGAGGATCGGGATCGCCGAATCGACTGGGAGACCAATGCTCGCCGCATCGAATTGGAGTGGGAACGGGAGGAACGAGCCTGGAATCGCGAAGACGAGGTCATCACCCGAGACCACACGATCACGCTTGACAAGGACCGACACCCACTTCCAGGCCGGCGATTCACAGTCGTCGGTTCGCAGTGAGAGGGGGGCGGGCTGTGAAACAAGTGACACTCCTCATTGCAGCAGCTGCGATCAGTGGACTCGTCGGCTGTAACAAGTGGCAGGCCGCCAATCAGGGCAGCCACTGGGAGAGCGGAAACGCAGTCAGCTCGGCTGGCTGGCGGGCACGTGGCGGAAGGGGGCTCCAGAAGCACATCACCGTGCTCGACGCTACCCAGACCCACCAACCAACCGTGGACGCTGACTACACGCGAACCGCCTACAACGCCATCAGTCATCTTCTGGCGACAGCCAGGCCGCCCCAGGGCAACCACGTGGAGCCCACGCAGGGTCATCTTGATGATGAGGGTCTCGTAGCAGACGACGCGTTCGACTCAACACTCCCCGTGCTCTACGCGACGACCGTCAATCTCAACAATTTCGACCATACGACCAACTTTGGTCGACTGATGGCCGAGTCCCTCGCGACGGCCCTGACGCAGCACTGGGAGAACAAGGTCATCAACCTGAATCTCCGCCAGGGGAGCCTTCCCGTGTTGCCCCGCCAGGGCGAGTTCATGCTCTCCAGAGATGCCCGCGAGATCGCGTTGGATTTCAATGCCGGCGCAGTACTGCTGAGTACCTACTCGGTTGCGCTGGACAAGGTGTACGTCAACGTCGAGCTGGTCAACGTGCATCACAATGCCGTAGTCGGCGCCGTGATGTTCAACATCCCGCTTGGCCCTCGTACGGAAGCGTTGCTTCGGGATATTGAGTTCCCAGAGGCAATGGCCGCGTACCTGAAGGGTGACTCGTGATGTTTGGCCGCCTGGCAATCTTGACCGTCGGTCTTTCGGTTGCCCTCCTGGCTGGATGCAACAGCCCGGAACGAGTGACCGACTCCACCATTCGCAAGCGAGCGAACCTTCCAGAGTCCTGGGTGTACCTCTCTGGTGGGTCAGGCAAGGTCTCCGCGCTTCCGCCAGGTCTCCAGCGTCAGCTCAAGGACTTGCGTGCCGACTTGGTGACTGAACAACAGGGTCGATACTTTGCGTTCTATGGCCATTACACGCCGGAAACACAGGGCCGCATCGATGCGATGAACCGAGCATGCAACGAGGCCTATCTCGTGTCCGACCGGGCAATCGCGTCCAATCTCACGCCAGAGATGGGATCGGTGTCGCAGACGGGCGCAGACCTCTGGTGGGATGACCAGGAGATCTACAACATCCAATCACGGGAGTTGCAGGATGATTGGCGAGCGTTCTGGCTCATGGACTCGCCGTCAATCCTGAGCAGGCATCCCATTGTGGACACTGCCGTGCCCTGAGGCGAGTTCTGCAAGCGACCAGACCAGCGAGCGAGGGCGGCAAGTACCATGCCGCCCTCGATTGCGTTGCACGTCAGCCGCCAGGAGCACTCCCACCATGCCGTTCACCATCGATCACATTGCCGCACGCCAGATTCTGGATAGCCGAGGGAATCCGACTGTTGAGTGTGAAGTCGGGCTCGCCGGAGGCTCGCTTGGCCGCGCTGCGGTCCCCAGCGGGGCGAGTACGGGCGAGCACGAGGCCGTGGAGCTTCGAGATGGTGGCGACGACTGGTGCGGCAAGGGCGTCGGTACCGCCGTCGACAACATCCACGAAGAGATCGCTCCACAGGTCCTCGGGCTCGACGCCCGGGATCAGGAAGGCGTCGACGGCGTCATGATCGAACTCGACGGCACCGAGACCAAGTCGTCCATGGGCGCCAACGCGTTGCTCGCTGTGTCGCTCGCGACGGCCCGCGCCGCCGCTTCCCAGAGCGACCTGCCACTCTTCCGGTATCTCGGTGGCGCCAGTGCGCACGTCATGCCTGCCCCAATGATGAACATCCTCAACGGCGGCAAACACGCCGACAACACCGTGGACTTCCAGGAGTTCATGATTCAACCCGTCGGCTTCGAGTGCTACGAAGAGGCGCTGCGTGCTGGCGTCGAGATCTACCACGCGCTCAGGGGCGTGCTGCACGACCGAAACCTCTCGACGGCCGTCGGAGACGAAGGCGGGTTCGCACCCGATCTGCAGTCGAATGAAGAGGCGCTCGAAGTGATTGCCGCCGCGACCGAGCAGGCTGGCTACGACCTCGGCGAGCAGATTGTCATCGCCCTGGATCCCGCCACAAGCGAAATGGTCTCCGAGGCCGCCAAGGCCGGCAAGGAGGGGTACTGCTTCTTCTCCAGCGACCCGGACCGCGTTGCCAGCAGCGACGAGATGATCGACCTCTGGGCCTCCTGGTGCGAGAAGTGGCCGATCTGGTCCATCGAGGACGGGCTCGGCGAAGAGGACTGGGATGGATGGAAGCAACTCACCGAGCGATTGGGAGGCCGCGTGCAACTGGTGGGCGATGACCTCTTCGTCACCAACGTCGAGTATCTCGGACGCGGCATTGAGGAGCACGCCGCCAACGCCATCCTCGTCAAAGTCAATCAGATCGGCACGCTCAGTGAGGCCATGAATGCCGTGCGGCTCGCGCAGCATCACGGCTTCAACGCCGTCATCAGCCACCGCAGCGGCGAGACCGAGGACGCGTTCATCGCCGACCTCGCCGTCGCAACGAATGCCGGGCAGATCAAGACCGGCGCGCCCTGCCGCAGTGACCGGACGGCGAAATACAACCAGTTGCTTCGCATCGCCGAAGTGCTCGGACAGGACGCGACCTACGGCGGCTGATGCCGCTTACCGCCTGAGCACGTCCACAAGCGTGCCGAAGATGATCAGGAGGATCGGCGTCCACCACACCACCGCGGCCGCCGCGATGACCCACGGACGCTGTTTCACAATGAACCGTCGCCGGTAGAACCACAGAATTGCCAGCAGGTCGATGACGGCCGCTACGACCATGAAGGTGACCGTTTCGGTGTTCAGCATATCTCGGCCACTGGCGCGATCAGTGACGAAGTACCACCCCTCCACCACGACGCCGACCCAGATGATGAGCGTCAGTCCGGCCAGAAACCCAATTGCGGCTGCGCCGATGTTCCAGAAACGCGTCGCCCAGCTCGACCGATCGGTCAGGGCGATGGAGAGTGAGGCGTGACAGTTGGGGCACTGGCCGTGGGGCAGTTCCCGGATGACGCGCCCACACGCGGGGCACGTCGGCCGGTGCCGCCGCACCCACGCATCTGTGGCATGCGTGGCCCCGCTCATGCCTTCACGGCCCAGATGACCAGCGAGGAGAGGCCGTACAGCACCGCAGTCAGGACGACGCCCCACTTCACAGCTGTTCGAATGCGGGTTGATCGTCCCTCACGCGTGATGATGGCACCTCTGGCAACGAGCCAGACGACCGTTGTGATCGACCACACCGCCAGAAGGGTGAGCGCCGCGGCCTGCACACCACCAGAGGTATTCCTGGAGAACGCAGACGGCACCGATATCAGGGCGATCGGCCAGCCAAGGCACAACCCAAGCAGCACCGTTCGGTACCAGCCTGGCGACTGATCGTTGAGACGAAGTCGAAGATGCACGTCGCAACCACACTCGGCGCAACGAAGTGCGCGGGCGCCCGAGAGGTCGTATCCACAACGAGGGCACTTCAGTGCCAGGTGCCGGACAACCGCGACTTCGAAGGGCTCGCCGTCGAGTGCTTCGAGCGAGTTGGCATCGACGCTCACGATCCGCCCCCGACCCCAATGCGGGGGTCCACCCACGCATACAGCACATCCACCAGCAGATTGAGCAGCACGAGCAACGTGGAGTACACCAGCACGATGCCCATGATCATGGTGAGGTCCTTGCCAAGCACCGCATCGACGAAGTGCATGCCGAGTCCGGGAATGGCGAACACCTTTTCGATGACGAACGACCCGGTGAGCGCTGCCGCTGTAGCAGGGCCGAGATAGGACAGCACGGGCAAGAGCGCGTTCGGAAGGACGTGCCGCGTGACGACCACGCGTTCAGTGAGTCCCTTGGCCCGCGCCGTCCGCACATAGTCGGCCTGCATCTCTTCAATGACGCCCTGCCGCGTCAATCGCGCAATCCACGCGGCGAACGGCAGGCTCAGCGCCACCGCGGGAAGTGCCAGGTGCCGCCACGAGCCCCAGCCCCCGATGGGGAACCACTCCAACCACACGCCGCCGGCCATGAGCAGGGCGGTCCCGATGACAAAGGCAGGAATACTCACACCGATGACGGCGACCGATCCGGTCAGTCGATCCACCCATGTATCGGGTTTGAGCCCACCGAGTGTGCCAAGTGAGACCCCAAGAATCACCGCCAACAGCATGGCGGCCAGCCCGAGCGTCATGGAAATGGGTAACTGTCCCGCGATGATTTCGCCCACGGTCCAGTTCTCGTGCCGCAGGCTCGGCCCAAACTCAAGCACCGGGCCACTGCGGTCACCCAACAACCACGACACGCCACTCACATCCCCGAGATACGACCAGTAGAACGTCCATGGGTCATCGAGGTCCCACTGCGCCTGCATCGCTTCGGCAATCGCTGCGGGTGGCCGGCGACCTTCGTCGCGTTGCAGGGGATTGCCTGGAATGAGCCACGCCAGCGCAAACGTGAGCGTGTAGACGGCGAGCAGAATGAAAGGCACCTGCACGAGCCGCCACGTCACCATCCGTCGCAATGGTGTCATGGGGCTACGCCCTCGCTTACGCGGACGTCTCCGAGATACTGCACCAGCCTCGGATGCGTAGTCATGCCGGAGAGCTCGGTCGGATCATGCATGGTGACCTCGACAATCTGGCAGATGGGCAGGAGGGGCACGTGCTCTTGAAAGAGCGTTCGCTCGACTTCCGCCAGCATTCGCATGCGGGCCTGGGGGTCACGTTCGGCAGCGGCCGCGTCAAGCGCCGCGTCGATGTCCGCGTTTGCAAAGCCACGATCATTGTTGCCGTCGGTACTTCGGAACAGTTCCAGAAATGTCGTGGGGTCGCCCCAGTCGCCGTACCAGCGGCCCCTGGCAATCATGAAGTCTCCGGCGCGAAGGTCGGCGCCGAACGCCTTGGAGTCCTTTCCAACGAGGTGCACGTCGACGCCAAGCGTTCTGGACCATTGGTCACGCAGCGCCGCGGCGATTCGCCGGTGCCGCGCCGACGACGTGGTGTAGAGCAGTTCGACGGTCGGGAAGGGGGCGCCAGACGCGTCCACAAGCAGGCCGTCGTCGCCCCGCGTCCAGCCCGCCGACACAAGCGTGTCCACCGCCTGCTCCGGCGCGTACTCGAGCCCCCCGGGCGGTGTGTACCCGGCGATCGATCCGACCGGTGTCATGGTGCTGGCGACTGGTTCACGCAGCCCGGTGACGTAGTCCACAATGGACTGCTTGTCGGTTGCCATCGCGAAAGCGCGGCGGACGGCGGCGTCCCCGAAGGGGTTTGTGCTTCCACTTGCGAGCGTCGGGCGGCAGTTGAAGCTGAAGAAGTCGGTGCCAAATGCCGGGACTGCGTGGATGGATCGGGTCAGGCGGGGCTCGCCCGTGGTCTGTCCGGCGGCCGCCCGATCAAGCAGGTCACGCCGCACATCGGACGAGACGCCTGTCAACCAGTCCACTTCGCCGCTTCGAAACGCGAGCAGGGCGGTGTTGGGGTCGGGGAATGATCGAAGGAGGATGCGGTCAGGCATGCCATCGCCGGCCGCGCGAGCAGTTGGGTTCCTGACCAGTTGCAGGTCGCGGCGGTACCGCCAGGTGTCCAGCACATAGGGACCGTTGCTGACAAGCGTGCCGGGCCGTGCCCAACCGTGGTCCGGCTGCAGCCTGCCGGTCGTCTCCGACAGATCCACGAACGCGCGCTGTGACCAGGGTGGTGGCTCGACGGCGTGCCATCCGGCGGTCCGCGCGGTTTCCCAAGTCCTTTCATCCAACTCCCATCCCTCCACAGCGGGCCTGTACACGGGCATGAGCGGGGCGAAGGCCAGGAGGTCAAGGAGATAGGGGACGGGGTGGTTGAGTTGCAACTCGAGGCGGTGCGGGCCGATGGCCCGGATGCCAACGGTGTCGTCGAATCGAGCGTCTGTGGCTGCAAGCAGGGCGGCGGCGGCGTCCGGCCCGGGCTCGAACGCTGCCAGTTGCTCGGCCCGCCACTGCAGAATCTCGCGGGCCCCACGCACAGCAAAGAGCAGGTTGGAGTAGTCGGCGGCGGTATCCGGCAGGAGCAGCCGCTTCCATGCCCACACAAAGTCATGCGCTGTGACGGGGGCGCCATCCGACCAGGCTGCTGACGGATCGAGCTCAAATGTCCAGGTCAGCCCGTCATCTGAGACCGTCCACGAACGAGCCACACCGGGCTGGGTTGTGAAGTCTTCCGGATTCCAGCGGACGAGCCCTTCGTAGAGGGCGTATGCCATTCGCATGTCACCCAGCCAGCTCATGCGCTGCGGATCAAGCGTGAAGACCTCATTCTCGCTGGCGAGCACGAGATCTGCGTGGTCGTCGCCACGTTCGAGCAGCAGCAGCGTGAGCATCGCGGCGAGCAGCACCACCGGAATGCACAGCAGTCGAGCCATCGGCACTCACAGTAGCACCGCGGCGGCGGCGGGGCCCGAATGATGTGTCCCTCAGGGCGTCAGCTGGAGTACGGCGCCTTGGCGGCCAGCCCGCCCCAACGCTTCTTGCCCGCCTCAATGGCGTCGCGGTTGCCGGCGGAGATGGCGCCCTGGTAGTCGGGCGACGCGGCATCGTTGGCCTTGGTGACGTAGTTATTCATCAGCACGACCATGACCTCTGCTCGGTCCAGACTGCGGCCGGCAAGCACCGCGGCGTCGCCATCGAGGCTCGACCACTGCGCCAGAACGGCGTCGTAGAGCCGCGACAACACAGGCACCATGGACAGGGCGAGCTGGTTGAGGGCCTTCGAGTCGTCCTCATCGAGAAACTCCTGCTGGATCTGCAGCAGGCCGGGCTCGATGGCCATCAGCATCTCGATGTCACCGTTCTGAAACCGTTCGATCGCGGCGGCGAGCACACCAGACTGCTGCTCGAGCGCCCGTGTCGAGAGATCCGCCTGGCCGGCGTCGGCGGGGCGGTTGTTGGTGACGGCGGCTGAGAGTGTTTCGAGTTGCTGGCGAAGGGCTGGCCAGCTGGGCTCGGCCACACCGGCCTGGCCGACCTCGGTAACGGCCCGCAGGAGCTTGGACGAGGTGACGTTGGGCTCGTTGATCAGGGGTCGCAGGCTCGCTGCCGCCCACAGGCGGACGGCGTCTCGCTGCTCCTGGTCGTTCGTGAGGTGGCCGGACAGCACCGCGACGGCCGAGTCGGTCCCGAGTACGCCTGCGATCTGCGCTGCGGCGATGCCCGTGGGAATGGAGCCATCCGAAAGCGCGTCGCGGAGTCTGGGCGTCAGTGCGGCGGCGTAGGTCTCGCGAAAGAGCGGCGTTGCCCGCTCACCGGAGAGCCCCTTGAGGTCGGCCATGAGCTTCTGGCGGGCGGCAATCCTGGCGGCATCATCGCCGTTGGTGAGGTCGCCTGCATACCGATCGACGAATGCGTCGATGGCCGCTTCGTCCTTCGCGCTCAGCGAGTGCTTTCGCGTGAAGTCCGACATGTTGCCGGGCGTGACCGTCTGTCCAGCGGCGGCCGTGGCTGCCCACAAGACGAAGGGCGCCGAGCAACGTGCGATCCAGGGGCGGTGGGTGTGCATGGCGAACATGGTTCCTGATTACCCCCCGTTCGAGCATTCTTTCCGGCAGGCCGTCTGACATTCCGCGGCCGGAGGCCAAGCCCACCGGGGAAAGCGACCGATGGTACCAGCCGTGGCGTTGGAGCGGGCTGTGGAGGGGACGCCGGGTCGTCGTGGGTGGGGTGGTCGGCTGGCAGGCGTGGCAACCCCGGCATACCATCACGACCACGGTGGCACGCCCCTGAAGCCGGTTGCAGGGTCGATTCTGCCGGGTTCGCCTGGCCCACCGGCTTCTCAGCATGCTCAGACTCGCCACCACCATCACCGCGTTGACATTCGCCTGTGCCAGCGGTCCCGTTGCGGGTATGCAGACCGATGGCCTTGACCCGGTCATCGTCGAGCAATCCAGCCAGGCCATGCGCGATCGGCTGGCGGCCACGCTCGTTCGGTATGCGAGAGAGGTGTTTGGTACCGAGCCGCTCTCTGTAGAGGGCTTGACTTCGGGCACGTCGTTTCTGATCGACGCCACGGTCCTCAACCCGGACCTGCTCGAGGCATGGCGACTCCTGCTGGATGCATCGCTGCTCACTGAACGGCCCGAGCTTGCAGAGCGGGCACTCCGAGCCATCGTCCGCCTCACGCCCGGCGACACGACTGCGAAACTGGAGCGACTCTGGATGTCGCTTGAGTCCGCGCCCACACTTGAAGCCAAAGTCGATCTGATTGAACGGATCATCCAGCCGGCAAACATTGACGTTGTGACCGCCCCTGTGGCATCACAACTCGCGTTCCGGCTGAGCTTGCTGCAGCGACGGGCGGGAGACCCCGACGCGTTCTGGACCTGGTTGCAACGCTCGCTGGCCCTGGACCCGGTCAATCAGGAAGCGGTGGCGATGCAGGCCGGCGTGTTGCACGGCGCCGAACAGGCCGACCCGGTGGTCTGGACGGAGATCCTGTTGGAGCTGTACCGGGCGAACCCGGCCGATACCGGGGTGGCCACGGAACTTGGCCTCTACCTGTTGAACCACGGCGCCTACGCTGCAGCCGCCCGGATGCTGGCGATTGCTCGCGACATGGAGACTGTGGGCGGCGGGGACCCGGGGTCGGATCTCGATGCAGACATTGCGTTGGCGCACTGGGGCGCGGGAGACATCGCCGCCGCCTCGGAAGTTCTCGAACGTCGCCAAAGGCAGCTCAATGCCCTGTATCAGAAGGCGTCGGCAGGTGGTCCCGACGAGCCCCGTTCGTCCACCATTGAGGTGTCGAGCCTCATCGCGCCGGGGGGGGGGGGGGGGGGGGGGGGCGCCGGCGTGGGGGGGCGCGCCCGCGCGCGCGCCCCCCCCCCGCGGGGGCCCCCCCCCTGCGCCTGTTGCTGACCGACGGTTTGGATGACGGGGCGGAGGCCGCGGATGCCGCTGGCGAACTGACCAGGTCGGTGGACCACCTTGATGGTCTCCGGGAGCAAGCCGGCGTACAGGCCGTCGCGAGGCTCGGATCGCTCAAGCGGCTGCTCTGGCTGCTCATTGCCATGGACGCGTCTCCCGGCGAGATCGAGGACGTGGCGGCCCGCATCGGCCGCATCGAACCACTCGACGAAACCAGCCAGTCCATCTACAACGCAGCAGTCACCGCCCGAACATCACCTCACGAAGCCGCCGCCGCGTTGGCGCCGCTTGCCAGTGAGTCGAGCATTGCAGGTGTGCTCCTGGCGCAGGCGCAGACGCAGCAGGGACTGAACCGAGAAGCGGGCCGCGAGCTTCTCCGAATCTGGCAGCGAGAACCCGGGTCCATGCTGGGTGTGCTCGCCGGTCATCGGCTCGGCCTCCTGCTTGGGATGCAGTTGCCGATGGGCGAGCAGGCTGCCGCCATGACCGAAGTCGTGGACACGCTTCCTGGTGTCTACGACCGTATTGCCAATGAGCCGTCCCTTGCCGTCACGATGCATGTATCGGGGCCCAAAGAGGTGGTGCCGGTGTTTGGCCCCATTGTGGTTGAGTTCGAGATTGACAACCACCTGCCTGACCCGCTGCCGATTTCGCCCGCAGGTCCGGTGCGGGACCTGCTCTACATTCAGGCAGATGCTGATGTTCCGTATGCGAACATGAAGCCGGGTCCACCGATTCTGCTCGATATCGCCACCGGCCTGCAGCTGCCCGCCCACGGCGAGGTGAAAGCCTCTATCGACCTTCGATCAACCTGGATCGGCGCCGCCCTGATGGGACGGCCGCTCCATGGTGGATCGATTGCGGTCGACGCCATCCTCAACCCGCGGCTGAGCATGGGCCAGGCTTCGCAGGGGGCTTCGGCAAACCCGGGTATGTTCGGCGGCGAGTTTTCGGCGGACGAGATTCGGGTGGATGGCCAGCGGGTGACCGAGCAATGGATCACACAGGCGCTTGACCGCGTCGGCCGAGGCGCTGGCTCGGCTGTGACGGACGCGGCACTGCTTGCGCAGGTCATTGCGGAGCAGGACGCCAAGGAGGGTGGCCGGGAACTGGATCAGCAGCGCGCCGCCGAGATTTTGGCGGGTGTGGTCGAGCTCTGGCCGCAACTCGGCCCGATCTCACAGGCATGGCTCGTGACGACGCTGCCCCACAGTGATCGGTTGACGCGTGTGTGGTCGCTCGTTGAGGCGAGCAGCGATCCACTGGTCCGCCGAGCGCTGCTGATGCGGATTCTGGCGCAGTTTGGCGACCCCGCCAAGGCGCTCGACGAACCGGCGGTGGGCGAGAGTCTGGTTTCGAGCGATCCGCAGATCCGCCAACTTGCTGAGTGGATTGAGGTCACCCTGCAGTTGCAGGCTGAACGCCAGTTTGGAACTGGTAGTGCACCAGCCGCGCCCTGAGACCCGCCGATCGGGCCGGCGATGGCATCGCTGGCGGGTGGTCGGTTCGGCCGTCGGTCTGGCGCTTGTCGCGGCGGCGATCTGGCTTGTTGTTTCGCGGTCCGGTGACCTGGCAAGCGCGTGGGCGGCGCTCAAGGAGCCCAGTCCACAATGGATTGCGCTGCTCGTGCTGGGGGTGCTGGGGGCGGTTCCCACTTCGGCCGCAGCGCAGACCCTGATGCTTGGCCGTATGTCCGGCGTGTGGGTGCCACTTAGAGAGATGTCCGGGCTGGTGACGGTCTCCACCCTGCTCAACATGCTGCCTTTGTGGCCGGGCGCGCTTGGACGCATCGGGTACCACCGTGTGGTGCAGGGCATTCCGCCGATGCGGTCCGGCATCGCCATCGTGTCGGTGCGTCTGATTGGATCATTGACTGGCGCGGTCATCCTTGTGATGGCGTGGGGGTTTGGCGGTTCGGCGGTGTTGGTTTCGGTGGCGTGGGCATGTGTGCTGGCCGGCTTTCTGTTGGTGTCGATTGGGAGGTCGACGCGACTTGCGTCATTGGCCGCCGGGGCGATGTGGATTGATCTTGGTTGGGCGGCACTGCGATACGTCGCTGCCTTCGAGTTGTTGGGTCATCAGATCGACGTGGCAGCGGCCGCCGCCCTGGCCGGTACGTCGTCGCTCGCATCGAGCATTCCCTTCGTTGGCGGCGCGCCCGGCCTGCGAGAGTGGGCGGTCGGCTGGATGACGTCGCGGCTGGAACTGCTTCCGGACGCGCTGGCGCTGGGGTTGCTCGCCGACCTGCTGGTCAGAGCAGCCACCATTGTGGTGCTGACGCCACTTGGAATCTTCATGGGGCGTGGTCTGAGCCGGCGGCTTCGACAGGCTGTCGAAGGTCGCGTCAATCCTGAGACGGATCGATTCCCAGATCCTCAACCGTGAACAGTGACAGGAAGGTGTAGCCCGCCTCCTCGATGCGTTCTCGAGCCCCCTGCATGCGGTCCACGACCGCGATAATCGTCGTGACGACGCCGCCGGTCTCGGCGAGGTCCGCCGCGGCCTCAAGCACCTGCCCTCCGGTTGTGGCCACGTCCTCGATGAGGACGATGTGATCGCCCTCCTCAATCTCGCCCTCGAACCGCTTGGCGGTGCCATAGTCCTTCTTGGCGTTGCGGACGAAGACGCAGGGCAGCCCTGATGCCATGGCGGCCGTCGTGACCAGCGGGATGCCGCCCAATTCGGCCCCGGCGAGCCGACTGGTCCCGTCCGGAGTGTGCTCGGCGAGCATGGCTCCGAGGGCCTCGAGGATGTCGGGCTGCGTGGAGAACCGGTACTTGTCGATGTACCAGGAACTTGTCCGACCGCTTCGGAGCGTGAACGAGCCCCGAAGGACCGAGGTGTCGGCGATGCGTGCTGCGAGGCAGGATCTGTCCATAGGCAAGGCAGCCTACCGGCTCGCGGCGAAGGACGCCGCGCGTCGATACGCTGCACACCCCATGGCCTCAGTCTGCTTCTATTTTCAGGTGCACCAGCCGTTCCGGCTGCGGCGATATTCGGTCTTCCGTTCGGACCCGTTCTACTTCGACAGCGAAGCGAACCAGTCCATCATGGAGAAGGTGGCCGACAAGTGCTATCGACCGACCACATCGCTGCTGCTCGATCTCATCAAGCGGCACGAAGGCCGTTTCAAGGTGAGTTTCTCGGTGACCGGGACTGCCATTGAGCAGATGCGGGACTGGGCGCCCGACGTCATCGACCTGCTGCAGCAGTGTGCGGCGACGGGCTGTGCGGACTTCCTTGCCGAGACCAGCCACCACTCCCTGACGGCACTCTACGCACCAGCCGAGTTCAAGTCTCAGATAGAGCGGCACGTGGCGCTGATGGAGGAGCTCTTCGGAATCACGCCGACCGTGTTCCGAAACACCGAACTGATCTACTCGGACCGGGTCAGTGAAATGGTCGTCGAGACGGATCGGTTCAAGGGCATGCTCTGTGAGGGGGTGGACCGCCTGCTGGGCGACCGATCGCCGGCCTATCCATATGCGCCCGCCGGCAGCAGCGAGTACATCACCGCCGCGCCACTTCGGCTGTTACTCAAGAACTACCGGCTCAGCGACGATATCGCCTTTCGGTTCTCCGACCGCAACTGGTCCGAGTGGCCGCTCGACGTCCATCGGTTTGCCCGGTGGGTCGACCAGATCAATGGCGACGGGCACCTGTGCAACCTGTTCATGGACTACGAGACGTTCGGCGAGCACCAGTGGGCCGACAGCGGCATCTTCAAGTTCCTCGATGCCCTACCGGGGGCGATCTTCGACGCCAACCCGGGCCAGAACGACTTCATCACCGTGTCGGAAGCGGTGGAGCGGTTCGACCCCGTCGGCGTCTACCGCGCTCCCGACCCGATTTCGTGGGCGGATTCTGAGCGGGATCTCAGTGCCTGGCTCGGCAATGCCATGCAGGAGAATGCCGCGGCGGAGTTGTACCGACTCGAGGGGCCCGTGCGGGATGCGAGTGAGGCGGGCGACGAGTACATCCTCGAAGACTGGCGCAAGCTGACCACCTCCGACCACCTCTACTACATGTGCACCAAGTACTGGGCCGACGGCGATGTGCACAAGTACTTCAGCCCGTACGACAGCCCGTATGACGCGTACATCAACTTCATGAACGTGCTTGACAACGTTCGTGTGCGGTGCGGAGCCTGACGATGGCGGAGGTCGTTGCGGTACGAACCATTGTCGGCATGGAGGTCCATGTCGAGCTCGCGACACGGACAAAGATGTTCTCGCGGACGCCCAATGTGGCACATCCGGACTGGTATGACGCGGCGCCAAATGCACTCTGTGATCCCGTGTCGCTCGGTCTTCCCGGCGCATTGCCGACGATGAATCGGGAGGCCGTCGAAATGAGCATGCTGGTCGGCCTGGCGCTGGGTTGTGACATTCCGGATCAATGCAGTTGGGACCGCAAGAACTACTTCTACCCTGACCTGCCCAAGGGGTATCAGATCAGCCAGTACGAGCACCCGCTCTGCGGCGAGGGAGCGATTGACATTCCACTGGCGTCGGGCGGGACCGGCCAGGTACGCATTTGTCGAGCGCATCTGGAAGAGGACACCGGCAAGTCCGGCCATGAACTGCCAGGTGGGATTGCTTCTGAGGGTTCGATCATCGACTACAACCGTGCGGGGACGCCGCTGCTGGAGATTGTCACCGAGCCCGATCTGTGCTGCGCCGATGACGCAGTGACGTTTGGCCGGGAGCTTCGCTCCATCTGCAGGGCGCTCGGTGTGACCGAGGGCATCATGCAGCGGGGCCACATGCGGTTTGAGCCAAACATCAACGTCGTCATGACGCTGGACGATGGCCGGGAAGTCACGACGCCGATTGCCGAAATCAAGAACCTGAATTCCTTCCGTGCCGTCCACGGCGCCATTGAGCACGAAGTTGAGCGACAGGTGGCCCAGTGGAAGACCGATGGCGTGGAGATGGGCCCGGGCGCCAAGTCGACCCGAGGCTGGGATGATGTCAAGCGAGTCACCGTACTGCAGCGATCCAAGGAAGATGCGCACGACTATCGGTACTTCCCCGAACCCGACCTCGTCCCACTTCAGGTGGATGATGCCTGGCGGGACGCGGTGCGGTCGCGGCTACCCGAGTTGCCGATGCAGCGGCGTGAGCGGTACTGCGAGCAGTGGGGTGTGTCGGCCAAGGACGCTGCCGCGCTCACCGAGATACCGGCGACTGCCGACTGGTTTGATGCCGCAGCAGACGCTGCGACCGCCGCGTGCGATCTGGACAAGGCGAGTGCCGCGAAGGAAGCGTCCAAGTGGGTGCTGAACGCCGCCGCCCGGCTCGCCGGCGAGCGTGGGGTCGAACCCCATGAGTGCGGCGTGTCGGCCGGGCAGATCGGCGACCTGATCGCCATGCGTCACGCCGGTGACATCGGCTCATCCGCGGCCAACACACTCTTCGAGATGATGTGCGAGAACGATGCGGACCCAAAGACGCTTGCCGAGGACGCGGGGCTGCTGCAAGTCAGCGACGCGGGCGCGCTTGATGGCTGGATCGACGAGGCTGTCGCGGCCCAGCCGCAGGCAGCCGAGGACTTCGCCGCCGGCAAAGACGCTGCGGCCGGCCGGTTGATCGGCCACGTGATGAAGGCCAGCGGCGGTGCCGCGGACGCGGCGGGCGTGCGAGCGAAACTGATCGAACGGCTGCGAGGCTGAGCCCGCGGCCCCGCTTTGCGGGGGGACGGACATGCGTTTCCGCTCCCCCGCTTTTCGGGGGAGCTGTAGCGAAGCGACTGAGGGGGTGTGTGATTCTGCCAACCACGACGCTGAAACCCATACCCCCCCCCAGGCTGCACCAGCCTGTCCCCCGCAAGCGGGGGGACCGAGGTGCGTTTCCGCTATCCCCTACTCAGCCGTCACACTCACAATACCAATCGGTTCAAGTGGCGCATCGCCGGGTCCGGTTGCGGAGCCGCCGATCGCTCGAACGACGTCAATGCCGTCAGTGACCTTGCCGAAGGCCGTGTAGCTGCCGTCCAGGTGCTGGCAGTGCTGACGCCCGAGGCAGATGAAGAACTGGCTTCCGGCCGAGTTCGGGTCGGCAGACCGGGCCATCGACAGCACGCCTTCGTGGTGCTCGCGATCGTTGAACTCGGCGTCGACCGTCCAGCCGGGGCCGCCGGTCCCGTTGCCGTTGGGGCACCCGCCCTGAATGACGAAGCCCGTGATGATGCGGTGAAAGTCGAGGCCGTCATAGAAGCCGTCCCTTGCGAGTTTCTGGAAGTTCTCGACGTGGCCGGGGGCGACGT